>NZ_DATJCY010000194.1:0-47327 GCF_035577925.1 Gelidibacter sp.
CAAATCCTGATAGGTGTGAATGCCAAGTTCGCTACGGAGCAGATCGGCCCGATTTGGACCCACGCCTTTGAGGTAATCGATAGGGGTTTGAAGTTTGGCATTCATGAGTGCGAATTTAACTAATTACATTGAAAGCATGAACGCCATTATGGAATGTGTTCTGTTTTGCAGAAGATTATTAATGTTCAAATCTGAGTAAGTATTGTTATTTAATGTATTGTGGTTATTTCTGCTTTTCAAGTTTGGATCTAAATACTTTATAGTAGTAAGCTCGCACTTCACATGTTTTTTTCCTTATTTTAGTCAAACCTTAACTGAATTTATCAATGAAGCATTTTCTTTTTTCTTGTTTATTTCTTGTTTTTACTTCACTTTATTCCCAACAAGTCAATGTTGTTGATTTTGAGAAAATTCAAGCCGATTTAAAGTTTGAGGATCAAACTAAAATATCAGGATCTGTTGCTGTTAAATTCAAGATTTTGGAAGCTGTCGATTCCGTATATCTCGATGCGATACACATGGATTTTACGAATTTAGAATTGCGCACTTCAAATAATATGTTGCTTCAAGGAAGTGATTATCGTGTTGAAGCTGATAAACTCATCGTTTTTTATGATTTTGCTGAAAATGAAAATTATATTTTGAATTTTAAGTATGTCGCGCAACCCAAAAAGGCACTTTATTTTATTGATGATCAAATTTGGTCACAAGGCCAAGGAAAATACACAAGCAATTGGTTGCCAAGTATTGACGATATGAATGAGAAAATAGAGTTTGATTTGTCCATTACTTATGATGCTGATTATTCGGTTTTAGCAAACGGAAAACTTGTAGAAACAAAAGCCGAATCTCCCAATCAAATTACATGGCATTATGACATGGAAAAACCGATGAGTAGTTATTTGGTGGCACTGGCAATTGGGAAATATGATAAGAAAACCGAAACTTCAAGCAGTGGTATTCCGTTGGAATATTATTATTATCCACAAGACTCCACTAAAGTTGAGCCGACCTATCGATATAGTAAACTGATGTTCGATTTTTTAGAAAATGAAATCGGCGTGCCTTATCCATGGGAAATTTATAGGCAAGTACCCGTCAAGGATTTTTTGTATTCAGGAATGGAAAACACGTCATTAACTATTTTTTCGGATGCTTTGGTAGTTGATTCGATAGCGTTTAACGATCAAAATTATGTCAATGTCAATGCTCATGAACTTGCGCACCAATGGTTTGGCGATTTGGTGACCGCAACTAGTGGTGAGCATCATTGGCTACAGGAAGGTTTTGCAACGTACTATGCGCTTTTGGCCGAACGTGAGGTATTTGGCGAAGATTATTTTTATTGGCAATTGTATGAACACGCACAACAACTTTTAAAGCAGGAAAATGCTGGCGAAAGTACGTCCTTGCTCAATCCGAAATCGAGTAGTTTGACTTTCTATCAAAAAGGAAGTTGGGCGTTGCATGTTTTGAGAGAGCGGGTGGGAGATGCGGCTTTTAGGGAAGCTGTGAAAAACTATCTCGAAAAACACAAATTTCAAAATGTAGAAACCTCTGATTTTATTATAGAAATCGAAAAAGCAAGCGGTCAGGATCTGTCGGAATTTGTGAAAATTTGGATCGAAGATTCCGTACTTCCACAGGATGATATGGTTAAAAGTTTGAATAAATCGGCGTTTATCCGAGAATTTCTCGATGTGAGTTGTCAAACATATCCTTCAAAATGTGGAGATTATCTGGTTTCTGATATTTCCGATAGGGCAAAAATAAAAATCCTTTTGCAAGAAGGTTATGATGTGAAATTGGAAGATTTCAACAACGGCATTAAAGTCCGACAGGCTATTGCGCAAAAATTGACCACCATTCCTTTAGAGTTCAGATCGGCTTACGAATCACTTTTAAAAGACAAATCCTATTTGACTATAGAAACGGCATTATATAATTTGTGGGTGAATTTCCCTATGGATCGTGCTAAATATTTGCAACAAACTAGTTCCATTTATGGTTTTAGTGATTATAATGTGAAACTTTTATGGTTGGTTTTGCATCTAAATACTATCGAATATCAACCGGATAAAAAACAAGCTGTTTTTGAGGAATTAAGAACTTATACCGATCCAAAATATAGTTTTGAAGTGCGGATGAACGCTTTTAATTATCTGAAGCTCATCAATGGCTTTGATGACATTTCCATAAAAAATCTAATGCAAGCTAAAAAACATCATAATTGGCGCTTTCAGCAGTTTGCAAAACGATTGCATGAAGAGTTGGAAAAGAAGAATAATGATGATAGAAAATAGAGTAGAATATAGAATATAGAATATAGAATATAGAATATAGAATAGTTTTTCTTAGACAACAGATATTCACAACAGAAATATGAGAGCATTAATAATATCAGGTGGCGGGAGCAAAGGAGCATTTGCTGGCGGTGTGGCACAGTATCTTATTGAAAACCAGAAACTGGAGTACGATATGTTTATTGGCACCTCAACAGGGAGTCTTTTGGTATCGCATTTGGCTTTAAAAAAAGTCAAAGAAATCAAAGAAATATATACCAGTGTAACGCAAGAAGATATTTTTAATGTATGCCCTTTCAATATTAAAAAGAAAAATGGCATTGAAACGATCAGTATCAATCATTTTAATGTTTTAAGAAATATTCTGAGTGGCCGTAAGACTTTTGGTGAAAGCCATAATTTACAAAAACTTATTAAAAAGCATGTTTCCGAAGAAGGATTTAATGCGCTTAAAGCGATGCCGGTTGATGTGGTGGTGACGGTTTCAAATCTGTCACTCAATCAAGTGGAATACAAATCGATCAAGGATTTTGATTATGAGGATTTTTTGGAATGGGTTTGGATTTCTTGCAATTACACACCGTTTATGTCATTGGCCAAAAAAGATGGCTGTGAATATGTTGACGGTGGATTGGGATCTTTGGTGCCCATTGAAGAAGCTGTAAAACGTGGAGCAACTGTTATAGATGCTGTGGTTTTGCAAACTGAAGTGACACAGTATAACAGAATGCCCTCGTTAAATGCGTTTTCACTTTTGACCAATATGTTTGCATTTATGCTAGATAGGATTGAATATCAGAATATCAGAATTGGAAAATACGTAGCTACAAATCAAGATGCAATTATTAATTTTTATTATACGCCAACCGTTTTGACAACCAATTCTTTAGTTTTTAACAAAGAAAAAATGTCTGCTTGGTGGCAAAGCGGATTTGAATTTGCAAAATACAAAAACCAAGAAATAAGTCCGTTGAAACCAGAAAAGACCGATTGAACTTGATTTTCTATTTCGTTTGGATTTTCAATAGCTTTAATTCTAAAGAGCTATTAAAATTTTAAATTGATAAAACAGTCTTGAATAAATTCCAGTTATTCAATGAGTTTTTTGACAGTTTTCCGTCTTTTGAAAACCTCAGGATTAAAATGTTTCCATATTTGTTGTATGGCTAAATTGTCTTCCAGTTCAGGCGTTCTGATGCAATTTTGTATACCTTTTTTAGCAAACTCATGATAATATTCATTAAATATAATTGCGGTGACACCTTTATTTTGATATTCCGGTAAAATACCAATCAAATAAAATAGAACCTCCTTACTGTTTTTTCTGGCGTGTAAAATATGTCTGAAGCCAAAAGGGAATAGTTTTCCATTTGCTTTTTTAAGAGCCTCTGCAAAAGAAGGCATTACAATGGCAAAAGCCACTAAATCATCATTTTTATCTATAACAAATTTTATGTACTCAGGATTTACAAAACTGATAAATTTCTTTTTGAAATACTCTTTTTGAATGTCCGTAATAGCAACAAAAGATGACAAAGAAGCATAAGTTTGATTAAAAAGGTCAAACATCTTATCTACATAAGGCATCACTTCTTCTGTTTTACTAAATTTTAAGGCTCTGAGTTGATAGCGTTTTTTGATCAATTCTTGAGCTTTTTCAAAAAGTTCAGGGTTTACGTTTGAAAAGGGAAATCGACTTTCAGCATACAGTTTTTCGTCAGTATATCCCAAACTATTAAAATGTTCCACATAATAAGGATAATTGTACCAGGTTATCATACTGCCGACATGCTCATAGCCTTGGGTCAATAAGCCTACTTTATCCAAATTAGAAAAACCTACCGGACCTTCTACATAATCTAATTGGTTAGCTTTTCCGATTTCATGGACTTTGTTTAATAAGGCTTCTGTAACGGCAATATCATCAACAACATCAAACCAACCAAAACGCATTTTTTTTTGATTTTGATTGTTGATTTCTAGCCAATTAATAATGGCGGCAACTCTCCCTACAACTTCATTGTTTTTATAGGCCAAGAAAAACCAAGCTTCGGCATCAGCAAATATTGGATTTTTCTTTTTATCAAAAGTTCCCAGTTCTTGCTTGATTATTGGTGGCACCCACTGTTTGCAATCTTTATAAAGCTGAAATGGGAATTTTACAAATGTTTTTAAGTCCTTAGGGGAGGATACTTCTTTAATTGTAATCATAAAGTAGTCTTGTAATTAGCTGTTTTTCTTGGATTTGCTTCGCTTTTCTAATTTTTTGCTTTTTTCAAGATCAATTTCTTTTTGCTTTTGAATTTTTCGTTCTTGAAGTCGCAATTCGTCTTGTGCAGGACTTCCATTATCAATTTCTTTGTCTTCGTGAAAATCCAAGCGGTAGGAAATTCCAAAGTTAACACCAAAAACTGAAGGCGTGTCTTTAGTATTGAACGTCAATGCTGTATCCAACTGGAAGTTTTTATTCCATAAATAGGCGCCTCCAACACGAAAAAGATTGTCTGCGTAAAAATCGCTTTTGATGCCTTGCGTTTCTCCAAATACAACCCATTGCGGGTTTAAGGAATGCGTCAAAGTCAAAATATACTGGAAATCGGATTGATCTGTGCCAATCCTATCCTTGATCAAGTTGACGATAAATACCCAGCCACCATCAAAATTGTTTTGTGAAATAACGGCAATTTTCGGACTGAAGCCTTCAACTCCAGGAGCGGTATAAGGATTATCTTTCGTATCAAAATTGGCTCCGGCATAAATAGCAATTGCAGGAATCAAGGATTTCCATTTAAATTTTTGGTTGGCTTTCCAGCTGTATAAATTAGGTTTTTCTTCCTCGGCATTTCTATAAGGATCGTATATCATATATTTTGCACCAACCGTAAGATGTTTGAAATTAGAGCGTTTTTGATCGAAAGTACTAACTGGAGCATATTGTTTTTTGGTGTCATTTTGAAAAGTACCTTGTACATTGATTTCCAAATCTTCCCAAAGCAATCCATAGCGCGCAGCAAAATCAATACCCAAACCCGAAACCTCTTGCTGTAAGGGTGTATGTTTTTCCTTTATATAATAGGGGCCGGTTTCTAATTGAATCACATTGGTGCCCACTGAAAATGCACTTTGAGAAACCCCGGGCCTGTTAGAATTAATGACCTCTGTATATTGGCTAAATACGGATTGTACAGAGGTGAAAATTAAAAATATGATGGAAAATATGATAGGTTTCATTTTCGTAAAAATTTGGTTCAAAACTACATATTTTTTTTGATTTTGAATGGCTTTTAATCGATTGATAAAATCAGGATTATTACAGAAAGAATAATTGATATCAACAACTAAAGAGGGCAAAAAGGCTGTATTTTATATAATTTTTAAGGATTTATATCCGTTTTTAAAGGTGAAGAATTGTATTTTTGACCAAAATTTAGAATCACTATGCAAACGGCGTCACTTACTGGCTTTTTGAGAACTATTTTGATCATTTTATTAGTGTGGTATGGCGTAAAGGTCCTCATGAGAATCTTTGCACCTTACCTAGCCAACTATGCATCAAAAAAAATGCAGGAGCGTTTTGGAGGTCAATTCCAACATCAGCAACACCAAGCTGCAGACAGAAACCGTGCAAAAGAAGGAGAAACGGTCATCGATAAAATGCCCGATAGACCACAATCATCCAAGAAAAAAATAGGTGAGTATATAGATTACGAAGAAATTGACTAATTTCCCCAATTAAACAACTTCTATACTTCATGGCATTGTCATTAAAAAAGTTCCTGCCTCATATTTTAATAATTTTTGGTTTTATTGCACTTTCACTGGCTTATTTTAATCCGGTGTTGAGTGGCAAGCAAATTTTTCAAAGTGATATCATGCACTATATCGGGATGTCTAAGCAACAGACCGATTTTAGGGCAGCCACCGGAGAAGAAACCTATTGGACCAACAGTGCGTTTGGTGGTATGCCCACATATCAGTTAGGTGCAAAATATCCACATAATTATATCAAGGAATTAGATTCTGTATTGCGATTTCTCCCAAGACCGGCGGATTATCTGTTTCTGTATTTTATAGGTTTTTACATTCTTTTACTAACCTTAAAAGTTGATTTTAAACTGGCTGCGCTAGGTGCATTAGCTTTTGGCTTTTCAACATATCTCATTATTATTTTAGGAGTTGGTCATAATAGTAAAGCACATGCTATTGCATATATGCCATTGGTACTCAGTGGGATTTTGCTTGTTTTTCAAAAAAAATACATTCCAGGATTTTTACTGACCACAGTTGCTATGGCGCTTGAGTTGAGTGCCAATCATTATCAAATGACTTATTATTTGCTGTTATTGGTATTGATATTGGGCGCGGTTTATCTTTTTGAGGCCTATAGAAACAAGCAATTGCCACATTTTTTTAAATCTGTTGGTATAATGGTCATCGCTGTTATTTTGGCTATCGGATTAAATGCTACAAATATCATGGCTACGCAAGAATATGTGAAGGAAAGTACCCGTGGTAAAAGTGAACTGACCATCAATTCGGATGGTTCACCTAAAGAGGTGACCTCAGGATTGGATAAAGATTATATTACAGAATACAGCTACGGATTTCTTGAAACCTTTAATCTGTTTATTCCCCGACTTTTAGGTGGCGGTAATGGCGAGGATGTTGGTAAAGATTCGGAAACCTACAAGTTTTTTACTTCGGTAGGAGCGAGTCCAATTGAAGCATTGCGTGAAGTAAAGCGTACGCCAACCTATTGGGGGAGTCAGCCTATTGTTGAAGCTCCTGCTTATGTTGGTGCTGTGGTTTTGTTTCTTTTTGTATTTGGACTTTTCATGGTCAAAGGTCCGACAAAATGGTGGCTTGTTGGTGGTGTTATCATGTCTTTATTATTATCCTACGGAAAGAATTTAGGTTTTTTAACCAATTTCTTTATTGATTATGTGCCCATGTACAATAAGTTCAGGGCGGTAACTTCCATTCAGGTTATTTTGGAACTTTGCATTCCCGTTTTAGCGATTTTCGGATTGGTTGAGTTATTTAAAAATCCAGAAAAAGGATCAGAGCAACTCAAAGCTTTGAAAATTGCAGCAGGGATTTCGGGTGGCGTTGCCGTCTTATTTTTACTCTTTAAAGGTTCATTCGATTTTGTTGGTGCTAATGACGGGTATTACAGGCAAGCCTACGGTGAATATGGTCAAAGTTTTGTTGATGCCTTAAAAGCTGATAGAAAATCGATGTTTACTTATGACAGCATCCGCACATTGCTATTGGTATTGTTTTCTGCAAGCGGAATTTGGTTGTTTTTGAATAAAAAAGTCACACAAAATATGTTGATAATTGGATTGGCAGTATTGATCCTTTTTGACCTGGTCAGTGTTGATAGACGTTATGTGAACAATGAAAATTTTGTTTCAGCGTTACAAGTGTCAAAACCTTTTCAAGCCAATCAGGCCGATTTGGAAATCATGAAGGACGATAGTCATTTTAGAGTGTTTGACGTGGTTTCTAGCGGTGCCAGAGCATCATATTTCCACAACTCCTTAACGGGTTATCATGCCGCAAAAATGGGCCGTTATAATGAGCTTTTCGATTTTTATATCGTCAAAAACAATATGAATGTGTTAAACATGCTCAACACCAAATATGTGATTGCAGATGATGACAAGGGCAATGTGTTTCCATATGTAAATCAGGATGCCAATGGTAATGCATGGTTTGTATCGTCTTTAGAAAAAGTGAATTCGGCCAATGACGAAATGATGGCTTTGGATAGCTTAAACACAAGAATAAAAGCAGTAACCACACAAGAATTAGCATCTTCAAATTTTAATGTTGATTCATTGTCAACCATTGATATATTAGACTATAAGCCAAATTACTTAAAGTACAACTCTAATAATAATCATGATGGATTTGCGGTCTTTTCAGAACTCTATTATGCCAATGGATGGAATGCTTATATTGACGGGCAGCTTTCGCCACATTACCGTGTGGACTATGTTTTGAGAGGAATGCCAATTCCAAAAGGACAACATACGATTGAGTTTAAATTTGAACCTCATGTCGTTAAAACCGGAAGTACCATTGCACTTGCAAGTTCTATTTTATTTGGATTATTGATTTTAGGAGGTATTGCAGTAATGAGAAAGCAAAAATTTGATAAATTGGAAGATTGATTTTTTGAAACCTCTAATTTCAAACTTATACAGTAGCCAACGTTAATTAATAAGATTCCTAACAACTCAGGAATTTAATATGTCTAAAAAAGTACTCATCATTACTTATTATTGGCCACCAGCAGGAGGGCCAGGAGTACAACGTTGGTTGAAATTTGTGAAGTATTTGCCAGATTATGGAATTCATCCCGTAGTTTATATTCCTGAAAATCCAAATTATCCTATAATTGATAGTGGTTTGACAGATGAGATTCCCAACGCGGTTACCATTTTGAAACGGCCTATAAAAGAACCATATAAACTCGCCGAATTTCTATCCAAAAAATCCTCGAGGACCATCAGTTCCGGCGTTATTCCAAAAGCCAAAAAGCAAAGTCTTGTTCAGCAATTGATGTTGTATGTTCGAGGGAATTATTTTATTCCTGATGCCAGAAAGGCTTGGGTAAAACCTTCAGTTGAGTATTTGTCCGATTATATTCAAAAGGAACAAATAAAAACCGTAATTACTACAGGACCACCACACAGTTTACACTTAATAGGATTGCAGTTAAAAGCTCAATTGGGAGTAGACTGGATGGCAGATTTTAGAGATCCTTGGACAACTATAGGTTATCATAAACAGTTAAAATTAAGTGCAAGTGCCGTTAAGAAACACTTGGATTTGGAGGCGAATGTATTGACTACTGCCGATCATCTTATTGTAACCAGTGAAAACACCAAAAAGGAGTTTTTAGTCAAAACGAAACAGCCAATAAGTGTGATTACCAATGGCTACGATTATCAGCAATTGCCTCAAGTGACTAAAGATGAAAAATTTTCACTCGCGCATATTGGTTCTTTATTATCCGAGCGCAATCCGAAGGTGTTATGGAAAGTTTTAGGTGAACTTATCAATGAAAATAAAGATTTCAAACAAGAGTTTGTGTTGCGACTGGTTGGTGTAGTAAGTGAAGATGTGCTCAATGAAATTAAGACATTTATTCCAGAAACGAACATTGATGTGGTGGGTTACGTCAATCATAAAGACGCACTGATTTTCCAACGACAATCTCGCTTATTATTATTGATTGAAATTGACTCAGAAGATACCAAAGCTATTATTCCAGGAAAACTATTCGAATACATGGTGGCTTCAACACCTATAATTTCAATAGGTCCTAGAGATTCAGATGTAGAACAAATTTTAACGACAACCAATACCGGGCAATATTTTTATTATGATGCGGAAAGCGAGTTAAAAACACATCTATTAGCCTGTTTTTCAAACTTTCAAAAAGGATCATTAAATTCATATCCCATAGGTTTACAACAATATAGCCGAAAAGTATTGACCAAAAAATTGGCAGATATCATTACAGGTTTGACCTAATCTTCAAAAGTAGTATCTTCGAGTTTTAAACCTTTATGGGAATCATCATCAACCAATCTTTAAAGAATACGGTGACCACTTATTCAGGGTTTGCCATTGGAGCTTTGAATACTTTGTATTTGTATGTGTTCTTTATTTCTGATGTCCATTACGGATTGATTTCTTTTATGCTTTCTACAGCAAATATTATGATGCCTATTATGGCGTTTGGCGTTCATAATACCCTTATTAAATTTTATTCAACATTCAAGACCAAAAACTCACTCAATAGTTTTTTGACCTTCATGTTGTTTTTGCCGTTGGCCCTGATAATTCCTATAGGATTGATTGGTGTTTTTGCCCATGAAACAATTGTTGACGCATTATCACAAAAAAACGATATTATCTCAGATTATGTCTGGTTCATTTATCTGACTGCTATTGGAATGGCTTATTTTGAAGTCTTTTTTGCATGGTCCAAAACACAAATGCAAACGGTTTTTGGGAACTTTATGAAGGAGGTTTTTCCACGTGTTGGCGTCACGGTATTGTTGTTTTGTGTGTATTTTGAATGGATTTTGGTAGAGACTTTTATTATCGCTGTGGTAGGGGTTTATGGGTTAAGAGCAATAATTATGATGATTTATGCCTTTAGCATCCGATTGCCTGTCTTTAAGTTTAAAAAGATCGAGCGATTGGGTTCTATTCTTAAATACTCTTTTTTGATAATCATTGCAGGATCTATCGCTACCGTGATTTTGGACATTGATAGTTTTATGTTGGGACTTTATATCCCTATTGAAGAAGTGGCCTATTATGGTGTGGCCATTTATATTGCAACTGTCATAGTAGTGCCGTCCAGAGCTATGCAACAGATACTTCAGCCATTGACTGCAAAATACTTGAACGAGAATAATAAAGTGGCCTTGAAAGATTTATATCTCAGAAGTTCTCAAACTTTATTTATTATTGGCGGACTTATTTTCTTGCTGATTGTATTGAACATCAATGCACTTTACGAAACGATTCCGGCACAGTTTAGTGGCGGTCTGTATGTTGTGCTTCTTGTAAGTATGGCAAAACTTTACGATAGTTTAATGGGCTGTAACAACGTGATTCTTTTTAATAGCGATTATTATAGAATTGTTTTGTTGTTTGGTGTGATTTTGATGATATTGACCATCGGATTAAATATGATTTTCATTCCTAAATATGGTATTACCGGAGCGGCTTTTGCGACATTTATGGCTGTTGCTTTATATAATTCCATTAAAATATACTTTGTAAAGCGCAAATTTAATATGATGCCCTTTACCATTAATACCGGAAAGGTTATTGTCTTAATGTTGATGATGATCATGGTATTCTACTTCTGGGATTTCACATTTCATTCATTGATAAATATTGCTTTAAAATCGGTGCTGATTACATTGTTATACGTAGGAATCATATATAAAATGAAGATTTCAGAAGATATTAGCGCGATAATACAGAAGTATCTGAAGTTTTAAATTTATTGGTCTTTGCTTGCATTGGTGCTTTAATTAGTATAGGATCAAAAAACTCTGTGTGACCCAGTAATACTCTTCAATATAAAATCTACTAAAATGAGAAAATCCCACAAGGTGCTTTGAGGCATACCGCTTGTAGGACTTCTACTAATCAACTAATTTTATATGTGTTTAATTCCCTCTTCCTTGTCGAGACGCTGATCTAGATGGTGTTCCTTGATCGTTTGATCGGCTACTATTTTGAGTGGCATTTCTGGTATTAGCACTGTTTGTATTTCTACTGGAATTGGCACTTCTGTTTGCGCTAACGCTTCTACTTTCATTAGAGGTTGAACTATATGTACGAGATGGCGTTGCATTTGGTTTTCTCTGTTCTGTATTTTTATTAACATTAGCTGTTGTTTGAGCAGATCTTACCGCTTGGTTACTTGTCGTATTTGTAACGTTTGCAGTTCTGGAACTCCTAGTTGGGGAGCTAGGAGTCTCAGATCTGCTCATGCTAGCATTTGACTTTTGGGCATTGTTTCGTGTTGTATTTTCAGTTGAATTTCTGTTAGAAACCTCTCGATTTGTATTTCCTAAAGCTCTCCGATTAACCTGTGTGCCTATACTGCTTCTGTTTTCTGTTGCATTACGAGATGGCGTTACATTGTTATTTCTAGAACTTGTAGCAACACTTCGGCGAGGTACTGCTTCTTGACGGTAGCGGTCACTTACACTGTTGTTTGCCACAGTAGTTCTTCTGCCATTGCTTACAGATGGTGTTGGACGCGATTCATAACGAACAGGAACCCTATAATTATTCACATAAGGTCTATAATATGTGTATCGTACAGGCTTGTAATATTTTCTGTAAGGTTTCGTATAAACCACCCGGTACTCATATACCGGAACAGTGTAATAATGATGCCAAGGCTGATAAACGTAAGTGCGGTTATAAGCGTTGATATAGCCGGTGTAACGCGTAAAACGGTGGTGTTTGTCATAATACACATACAGTCCGCCAATACGGCTTACGCGACCAAAATTGTTATAATGGATTTTTACATTACCCGCTTGCGATATTCTACCATAGTAATCGTAGTAGATAGGCACATTCTCAATTTGTATAATGGCACCATAATCGTCATATTGTACATAAGGTCCATAGTCATAACCTGTATTAAAACTAAACGACAGGTGAGGCGTATTGATTGACAAACTTCCTTTAGGGCCATAATTTGGCACATAAAAATCGAATTGCCCATCAGGGAAAACCGAAAATTCAATATTGCCTTCCATAAAAATAAAGGAATTACCATACCCTTTGTGCTTACTGGCGTACAATGAATTGTTTATAGTAGTGGCGATTTCTGCGTTTACCGATGTTCCAATGAAGAACACAGTGGTAAAAAATAAGGCTAATTGTTTCATGGGTTTTTGTTTTTTGTTCGACATGATTCGTAGAATACAAACAATGTGCCAGAAACCACATAAAAACAATTGCTTGTTGATTATGAGTTATTTATGTTTTTTTAAATCTATTTTTTAGAAGATAATTAATTTCACATCTTTTGAAATTAACTAAAACACTCTTCAAAACTTATGATTAGACTAAAACAACATAATGAACCTATTAACATTTCTTATGGTATAGCCAGTCTGCCGAATTCTTTGGATTTTTGGACATTTTAACTCAGAAATTTGATCTTATTGAAAAAATATTTGGTAACAGAGGACTATCTTTTAAACCTTTGTTTTTTAATAGTCATTATTTAGTATAAAACTTTTTTATCTAGGATTTGGAAATTTCAATCTGCCCAAGAAAAATATCTATAGAACTTCATTACTTTTATGTCGATTAAAAAATAACCAATGTCAAGATCACTGATCGATTGCCATAATTGTTCCCAGCGCTTTGAAGCCCATTATCCGTTTTGTCCATATTGCGGAATGAAAGCTTGGGATGAACTCACATTGGGTGTACTTTTCAATAATACCATCAGCAACTATTTTTCAGTTGATGCCCGTTTTTTTAAGAGTTTTATCCCTCTTATGTTCAAGCCCGGTTTCCTTGCAAAACGATTTGTTGAAGGTAGGCGGTTACTGTATTTGCATCCTACTCAGATATATTTGTTTATCTCCGTAGTATTTTTCTTTTTGTTTTCATTTATAAGCCGTAAACAAGCAGAAAATTTCGACACAGTTTTAAAAAATGATATTGAGAGAAGTCATGTTTATTTAGATTCCCTAAAACAGAAACAAAAGGATTCACTTTCTCTAATCACAATACAGCAAAAAGTTGACGAACACCCGTTGACAGTCCCAATCGACCAAGAAAAAACTAAGGCTCAAAATACTAAGGCAGGACGTTTAAAATCAAATCCAAAATCGAGTGTAATTTTTGAATTTAATGATTTTGAAATAGATTCTATGATCGTTTCGGGTGCTTCTGATATTGAGATTTATCGAAAAATGGGAATGGAAGACGATGATGGTTTTGTTGTTCAACGTATTTACAAACAAGCTCTAAAATTATTTAAGAATAAGAGTGTAGGTTCAATTTTACAAGCCTTTTACGACAGTGTTCCGCTGGCTATGTTTATTTTACTGCCAATTTTTGCTGTTATTTTGAAACTTTTCTATTTCCGAAAAGGAAGATTTGCTTATCATTTGGTGTTTAGCTTTTATTTTTTCGCATTTATATTTACAATGTTCAGTCTGTTGGTCATTATTGAGTTAATATGGAAAAGTCTCCCCGGCTGGATCATTACTTTAGTCATGTTTTCTATCGTTTTTTATTTGTTTTTAGGCCTGAAGTATTTTTACGGACAAGGATATCTCAAAAGCTTTATAAAAAGTAGTGCAGTGATCTTTGTGTTTTTGTCTATCGTGTTGCCATTTGCTTTTGCCATCATGGGGTTGATGGCGTTTTTGTTTTATTGAGAAGTTCAAAAGATTCAATCGTAATTTTAGATGTCATCATTTGGATCTTTTTAAAAAGATGCAACGTCATAAAGTAGTACGATCTTTAAAAATCCGTGATACTTCATTGATTTTAATCGCTATCGTCAAATCTTAAATCAATTATTTATCTGTCCATCAAGAAAAGCAAATTGTTTTACTTTTAATGAAGACTTAATAATTTAGAAACATTGGGTAGTTGAAAATGTAATACTTTTGTACCAATTTAAAGATACCAAAACGATGTCGTTAAACTCTATTTTTCAATTCTTAGTTCCTAAGGACAAAGTATTTCATCCTTTATTTGAAATTGCAGTCACAAAATTGCAGTTATTATCGGAAACTATGCATGAGGCTGTTAACTTGCCAAGTAAAGAGCGGGAAGAGAAATTGAAAGCTGTAGAAGTTTTAAAGAGTGAAATTGAAAATATAGCACAGAGAACAAGGATTGAATTGGGCAAAAACTTTATTACTCCTTTTGATAGGGAGGATATTCATGCCTTAATATCTGCAATTGATGATGTTGCTGACAATTTGAGCGATGCAGCTAGTAGAATGCGTCTCTATCATTTGAACAAGGTTACCAAGCCGTTGCGAAAGTTGACAGAAGCAAATTTGGAAGCTTGTACCGAAATAGCGCTAGCTATAAAACATCTAAAGAATTTGAAAAATCTTGATAAAATTTCAGAAAGCTGTAAAATAATATACCGTTTGGAGCGAAAGGCAGATAAGGTTTTTGATAAGGCATTGTCAGATATCTTTGAAAATGAAGAAGATGTAAGAGATGTTATCCGTTATAAAGAAGTGATGAGCGCCCTAGAAGATTCTACCGATAGCTGTAGAAAAGTAGCCAATGTGTTGGAAGCTATTACCGTTAAGTATTCTTAATGTTAGATAATTAATAATTATGGATACATTTCTAGAAATGTTTCTGGACATCATAAACAGGCCCGAAGGCATTTTACTAATAGTTGTTATAGTATTGGCCTTAGCATTTGACTTTATCAATGGTTTTCACGATGCCGCCAATTCTATAGCAACGATCGTTGTTACTAAAGTGTTAACACCACTGCAGGCAGTTATCTGGGCTGCTTTTTTTAATTTTATGGCCTATTTTGTTTCCTTATATGTGATCGGGGAATTTA
This sequence comes from Gelidibacter sp., assembly GCF_035577925.1. Classification (GTDB taxonomy): domain Bacteria; phylum Bacteroidota; class Bacteroidia; order Flavobacteriales; family Flavobacteriaceae; genus Gelidibacter. Next base: position 15,430 of record NZ_DATJCY010000194.1, read on the forward strand.
AAATTGGAAATACGATTGCCAAAACAGTTAATGAAGATTTTATTACTTTAGAAGTAATTTTAGCGGGATTAATTGCCGCTATCGTATGGAATTTACTGACTTGGAAGTTAGGAATCCCGTCGTCGTCGTCACATACCTTAGTTGGAGGTTTTATGGGAGCGGCTCTTGCCCATGCAGGTAGTTTTGAGAATGTTGTTAACTATGCTAAAGTTATTCCGATCTTCCTATTTATTTTCTTAGCTCCGGTTATAGGACTTTTAATTGCCCACATATTGACTGTCATAATCTTGCACTTGTGTAAGCATGCAAGTCCCGCGCGTGCAGAAAAATGGTTTAAAAAACTACAATTGGTTTCGTCGGCTTTGTTTAGTTTAGGACATGGTATGAACGACGCGCAAAAAGTAATGGGTATTATTGGAGCCGCAGTTATTTTTTACCATTTAAATGTAGATATGGATCCGCAGTATATTTACAATACTGGAGATAATTTCTCTTTATTTGTAGATCATTGGTGGTGGGTTCCTTTGGCTTCATTCCTGTTTATTGGTTTAGGAACGCTTAGCGGTGGTTGGAAAATAATCAAAACCATGGGAACTAAGATTACTAAAGTTACGCCATTAGAAGGAGTAGCTTCAGAAACAGCTGGAGCAATCACACTATATCTAACAGAATTTTTAGGAATTCCGGTTTCAACAACACATACCATAACCGGAGCCATTATAGGAGTTGGAGTTACCAAAAGAGTTTCTGCAGTGAGATGGGGTGTAACAATTAGTCTTTTATGGGCGTGGATTCTTACAATACCGGTATCTGCTGTGTTGGCCACTTTAGTTTATTATATTGTGACTCTGTTTTAAAGTGATATAAATCAAATTTTCTCCTTTAAATATTTTCCAGTTACTGAGTCTTTGCTCTTTATTAACTCTTCAGGTGTACCAGCAGCTACTAATTTTCCACCACGTTCGCCTCCTTCTGGTCCCAAATCGATAACATAATCAGCGCATTTAATCAACTCAAGATTATGTTCAACGACAATAATGGAATGTCCTAAGTCAATTAAAGCCTGAAAGGATTTCAATAGTTTTTTGATGTCATGAAAATGTAAACCAGTGGTTGGTTCATCAAAAATGAATAGCGTATTATCACTTTTAGAGCCCTTGCCTAAAAAAGTGGCCAGTTTAATTCGCTGTGCTTCACCTCCAGAAAGTGTAGAAGAGCTTTGACCTAAAGTCACATAGCCCAATCCAACATCTTGTAATGGCTGTAGTTTATTTTGAATTTTTGTCTGTTGATGTTTATCAAAAAAAGCAATGGCATCGTCAATGGTCATTGTAAGGATATCGTCAATATTTTTTCCTTCAAAGGTCACTTCCAAAACTTCCTTTTTAAAGCGTTTGCCGTTACAAGTTTCACAGGTTAAGTGAACATCGGCCATAAACTGCATTTCAATGGTCACTTCGCCATCACCTTGACATGTTTCGCAACGCCCACCGTCGACATTAAAACTGAAATGTTTAGCTTGATAATTTCTTATTTTACTTAACTTCTGATTGGCAAACAATGCCCTAATGTCGTCATAAGCTTTGACATAAGTCACAGGGTTTGAGCGCGAAGAACGCCCAATTGGATTTTGATCTACAAACTCGATATGTTTAATGTTCTTAAAGTTTCCTTTAAGTGCGCTAAATTGCCCAGCTTTATCTCCAAGTCCGGTCAAATGTTTTTGTAAGGCCGGATACAAGATTTTTTTGATCAATGTACTTTTTCCACTTCCTGAAACACCAGTAACAACCGTTAACATTTCTAAAGGAAACGTGACATCAATATTCTGTAAATTGTGTTCTCGCGCACCAATTATTTCGATTTGATATTTTGAGGTACGACGTGTTTTTGGAACTTCAATCCTCAGCTTATTGCTTAAATATTGTCCTGTTAATGAGTTGGCATTTAATATGTCATCATAAGTTCCGATGGCAACAACTTCACCGCCTAACGTCCCAGCTTCAGGTCCAATATCAATAATTTCGTCAGAAGCCCGCATAATGTCCTCATCGTGCTCAACGACGATAACCGTATTGCCAAGATCGCGCAAGGCTTTAAGGACTACAATGAGTTTTTCGGTATCTTTTGGGTGCAATCCAATACTTGGTTCATCAAGGATATACATAGAACCTACTAAGCTACTGCCCAAAGAAGTTGCCAAATTAATGCGTTGACTTTCACCACCAGATAAGGTATTTGATTTTCTGTTCAATGTCAAATAATCAAGACCTACATTGAACAAGAAAGACAATCTGTTCGTGATTTCTTTCAACAGTCGTTTCGCAATCGTAGCATCATTATCATTAAGTTCCAGTTGATTAAAAAACAATGCTAGTTTCCCCAAAGGCATAGTGACCAAATCGGTAATTGTAGCATTTCCAACTTTTACGTAATTAGCTTCAGGTCGCAGACGTTTGCCATGGCAGGAGCTGCATTTTGTTTTTCCTCGATAGCGGGATAACATCACACGATTCTGGATTTTATAAGCTTTTGACTCCAATTCGGCAAAGAAGTCGTTCAAGCCTTCAAAATATTGATTGCCATCCCAAATGAGTTGTTTTTGATCATCCGTCAACTGAAAATAAGGTTTGTGAATCGGAAAATCAAACTTATGCGAGTTGTTGACCAATTGATCCCTAAACCAGCTCATGCTTTCGCCACGCCAAGGGAAAATGGCGTTTTCATAAACAGAAAGTGAGGTATCCGGAATAACAAGTTCTTCGTCAATTCCGATAACATCACCATATCCTTCACATTTTGGACAGGCACCATAAGGATTGTTAAAACTGAACAAATGTATATTGGGTTCTAAAAAGGTCAAACCATCCATTTCAAATTTATTATTGAAAACGGTTTGTTTTTGGTCCGAAAGCGATTCGATGATAACTTCACCTTTGCCTTCAAAAAAGGAGGTTTCTATAGCGTCGGCCAATCGGTTAAAAAAATCATCTTCGTGCTTAACGACAATTCTATCGACCACTAAATAAACACCTTTTTCAATATTAATTTCAAGGGCATCTTCAATACGAAGCACTTCATTTTTATATTGAACTCGCGCATAGCCTTGTTGCTGTAGAACTTTTAGTTTGTTTTCCATTGTTCGACCTTCCTCCAAAACAATAGGAGCGAGGAGAAGCAACTTTTCATTAGCTTCAAACGATTTTATAAAGTCAAGAACATCTGCCGTGGTGTGTTTTTTAACCAAATTTCCAGAAATAGGCGAGTAGGTTTTTCCAATTCTGGCAAAAAGGAGTTTTAAATAATCGTAGATTTCTGTGGTTGTTCCTACTGTCGATCTTGGATTGGTTGAGTTGACTTTTTGTTCAATGGCTATTGCTGGTGCAATTCCTTTAATATAATCTACTTTTGGTTTGTTGAGCCGTCCTAAAAACTGACGTGCATAACTGGACAAACTTTCTACATAGCGTCTTTGCCCTTCGGCATATAAAGTGTCGAAGGCTAAACTTGATTTTCCAGAACCAGATAATCCTGTGATGACCACTAGTTTATTGCGAGGAATCACCACATCCATGTTTTTTAGATTGTGGAGATTTGCGCCTTTAATAATAATATTTTGCTTTGGATTTACTTCGGAAAGGTTAACATTCATGGTCATTATAGCGTATAGAAATGCAAAGATACTATAACTAAAGCGGTAGTGAAAAAAACTTATTGTGCAATAAAATGTTAAAATTTAGGTTCGATTTTTGCTTAATTGGAATGTTTGTTGTTATATTTGACCCCAATACTTAAAACACATTTGCCTATACCATAATATTACTTTATAAAGATTAACCCCAAGCGAGAATTTACATCCTCGCATTAAAGTAATAATTATGGATCAGAAACTCATCACGGACGCTGTGTTAGTGCACAATTATATCAAAGGAGATGAAAGTGCTCTTTCTGAATTGATTGTTAGGCACAAACAAAAAATCTACAGTTTTATTTATTCAAAAGTTTACGATAAAGATCTCACCGAAGATATTTTTCAAGATACTTTTATTAAAGTCATTCGTACTCTAAAACTAGGAAAATATAATGAAGAAGGTAAGTTTTTACCTTGGGTGATGCGTATATCACACAATCTCATCATAGATCATTTCAGAAAAAATAAGCGTATGCCAAAGTTTGACAATACGGGTGAATTCAGTATTTTTTCAGTACTCAGCGACTCATCCTTAGATGTTGAAAAAGGAATGATTAAGGAGCAAATTGAAGCGGATTTAAGACGACTGATTGAAGAATTGCCCGACGATCAAAAGGATGTTCTGATTATGCGGATGTACAATGACATGAGTTTTAAGGAAATTTCGGATAAAACCGGTGTCAGTATCAACACTGCTTTAGGAAGAATGCGCTATGCTTTGATCAATTTGAGAAAGGTGATAGACCAAAAAAATATAATTTTGACAAATTGATGTACTAAATTAAATTTTGTTGCGTTACTAGGATATAATTAATTTTAAACTCCTAATAATGGCAAAACTCTACTCTAAATTTTCCCAAAAAAACAACGAGCTTACCCCAAAGGAAGAAACCGTTAATTTTCTTCTTAATTATTCAAAAGCTTTAAAGATAATCAATTGTGATAAAATGAAGTTTGAAACACTTCTAAATTAAAATTAAAAATCCCGATAGCCAAGGTTATCGGGATTTTTAATTCCTACAAAGGCAGGCACTCTGTGTGTTTAGGATTATTTTTTATTCTTATAATATTCTTTGAGTACACTGGCACGGCCAATAGTTTTCGTAATGATGTCTTTATCTAAATCCCATCCTCTGGCAGGAGAGTATTCTCGTCCGTACCAGATCATTTGTAAATGCAAATCGTTCCAGGTATTTTCTGGAAAAAGACGTTTGGCATCTCGTTCGGTTTGAACAACACTTTTTCCATTGCTCAAATTCCAACGGTACATTAGTCTATGAATATGTGTATCTACAGGAAAAGCAGGAATCCCAAATGCTTGCGATAAAACTACGCCTGCTGTTTTATGTCCAACAGCCGGTAATTCTTCAAGTTCTTCATAAGTTTGGGGAACTTGCCCATTGTGTTTATCAATTAAAATATGCGATAAACCATGAATGCCTTTGCTTTTCATTGGAGATAAGCCTACAGGTCTAATAATATCCCTAATTTCATCAACAGTGAGCTTAATCATATCATAAGGATTATCTGCTTTTGCAAAAAGAAGTGGTGTAATTTGATTGACGCGCACGTCTGTACATTGCGCCGACATCAAAACAGCAATCAAAAGTGTGTAAGGATCTTTATGGTCTAGAGGTACAGGAATTGTTGGATAAAGTTCCTTTAACGTATTTATAACGAAATCTACCTTTTCTTGTTTGGTCATATGTTGTATTTTTACAAATATCAAATTTAAAAGAGTTATGACCAAATTAAAAGCCGGAGACAAGGCACCAGACTTTTCAGCAAAGGACGAACAAGGAAATATAATTTCATTGTCAGATTATAAAGGAAAAAAATTAGTGGTATTTTTCTATCCAAAGGCGAGCACGCCAACCTGCACCACCGAAGCATGTAATTTGAGGGATAATTATGAAGTGCTAAAAGATAAAGGCTATGCGATATTGGGGGTTAGTGCCGATAGTGCAAAGCGACAATTAAATTTTAAAAACAAACATGATTTCCCATATCCGTTATTGGCAGATGAAGATAAAGAAGTGATTAAGGCTTTTGGCGTATGGGGCGAAAAGAAATTTATGGGCCGCACTTTTGATGGTATTCATCGTGTCACGTTTGTAATTGATGAAAATGGAATTATTGAAAAAATCATCGATAAAGTCAAAGCAAAAGAGCATACCCATCAGATTTTAGATTAGAAGATGCAAATACCATATGATTTATCGATCAGATAAATGAAAAGCGACTCAGTAAATAATCATTCTACTGAGTCGCCTTTATCTTAGATTGGTTTTACAGAATTTCAGACTACCACATATCGCTAACCTCTTGCTTGATGTATGAAAGTGCCGTATCACTTGGCGGACGTTTGTTGATGACTTCAGTTAAAACAACTTCTCTCAATTTGTTCGCAGAATCTGTGGTTTCCAATTTACTTGCTTTTCTGATGAGCTGGATCGTGGCATTTTTTGCGGCACATATAATGTTCCAACAATCGTCGGTTATATAGATTTGTTGTGATAAATTATGTTCAAATTCCTGTTCAATATTTGCTACAAGTAACTCTTCGTAACTTTCTTTATCAGAAGATGTTGGTCTTACTCTTGTGATTAGTTTTGAAGGCGAAATTCGCTCTAAAAAAATTGCCATGCGCTCATAAGCTTGTAAACGTAGAGGCATTGCATTAACTTGCATATCCTTTTTAAGTAGAAAACGTCGTCGTCCATCTTCATTTTTAGTATGTTCTTTAAAAAAATAATAAGCTATAAGTCCAGTAATCAATGCAGGAACTGCAAAAAGTAAGGCTTCAATTAGTTTTGGTACTAAATCCATAACGGGTTAAATATTTTCTCAAACATAAGATGTTTTTTTTAAAATTTCCATAAGAATTTAAAAAAACAGAGATTTAAGGATTTTCGAGTGGGCTGTGTGGATTTCAGTTACAAATGTTTTTATTGAGGTACTAAAAAGCATCCCAATTGCATATCTTTATCTTATGACGAAATCTTTAAGGATCACATCCATTACTTTGCTGGTGCTACTAGGGCTGGGTATTGTTGGGTATTTTGTAGCTGAGGCTCTCATAACCTCAAAGCTCGAAAATTTTTTCAATACCAAACTCCCTGAAACAATCCGTGTGGATTATAAGTCGATTGATGTCAATATTTTACGTGGAAGTGTCGTTATGGTACAACCTAAAATCTTGAACAAAAGTGGTCGTACAAAAGCCAATGTCAAAATTGAATTGGACTCCTTGATGGTTGATGGCTTTGGGTATTGGAATTATCTCATAAATAACAGGATACATGTGGAAAGCGTCCAATTAAGACGCCCAAAAGTACATTATAACCACGATGCCGTCGTTCATGAAAATTATCACAAAAACTCAAATCTGGATCTGCTGAAACAGGAAATTAAAGTAGATCAATTCAATATCCAAAACGGAACGCTCAGTATTCGGGATATTGAAACAGATTCCACAATGTTGTATACAAAAGCGGTAACGGTCAATATTATGGGGATAGTCTTGGATGGTGCTTCGGTCAAAAATCACATACCGTTTAAGTATGGAGATTATTCTATTTCTTTCAATGGTTTGTTTTATAATATGGGCGATTATGAGCGTCTGACTATTAACTCCGCACAGATATCCCCAGATAAAGCACAGTTTGACACGTTGAAAATATTCACTAAATACTCCAAGGCAAAGCTCAATCAAATCATCTCAACGGAGCGTGATCATTTTGATGTAACCATTCCTTCATTGGTAATGGAGCATCAAAAATTCGGATATGGGAAAGATTCCCTTTTTTATTTTAACAGTCCAAAAGTCATTTTGCAAGATCCTGAAATGTATATTTATAGAAATAAGTTAATTAGGGACGACCTGACGCATAAACACCTGTATAGTAAGATACTAAGAGATATTAAGTTTGACTTGACTTTAAGTGAAGTAATTCTTAAAAATGCCACGATTGTTTATTCTGAAAAAGTCAACGCTGATATGCAAGCGGGGAAACTTTCATTTACAAATATGAATGCCAACATCAAAAACATCAGTAATACGTATGGTGCCGATCAAAAAACCAGCTTGAATATTGATGCTGTTTTTATGGCAAAAACGCCTATTAAAGTTCTTTGGGAATTTGATGTCAATGACGTCAACGATGCGTTTGTGTTCAAAACAGAGATTGGTAAACTCCCATCACCAGATCTAAATCCATTTTCGCAACCCAATTTAAAAGTGCGTTTTGAAGGCGAACTTTTGCAGACTTATGTTACGATTTCAGGAAATAACACTACTTCACATGTAAATATGAGGACCAATTATGAGGATTTTAAAGTGGTTATTTTGGACAAGGAGGGAGAAAAGAAGAATAAAGTTTTGTCGGCCATAGTCAATCTGTTTATCAAAAAAAATAGCGATACAGCGGAGGACGGTTTTAGGGAAAGTTCTAAAGACAGTATAGAGCGTGATAAAACCAAATCCGTTTTTAATTTCTTATGGTTAAACTTAAAGGCCGGTTTGGTTAGTGTTATGACTGGCAACGGAAAGCAATAGGAGGGCCAAGCCCTATCTTCATGGATATACCATTTTATTCAGTTTTTATGCTAGTTTATCAGGTTATGGAATGGTTTTTTGTTCATAATTATTAGCAAAATCCTTCGTTAAAAACAGAAGCATTGGTTAATTTCACATTTTAAAATTTGAAGACGTTTTGGAGAAATATTTAAGTCAGTTAAATGAGGCACAATTAGCGCCAACATTGCAAAAAGACGGCCCTATGATTGTGATTGCAGGTGCTGGTTCAGGGAAAACAAGAGTATTAACCTATAGGATTGCTTATTTGATGAATCAAGGTGTTGATCCGTTTAATATCTTATCCTTGACCTTTACCAATAAGGCGGCCCGCGAAATGAAAGAACGAATCGCTTCGATTGTAGGCACAAGTGAAGCCAAGAATTTATGGATGGGCACATTTCACTCTGTATTTGCAAAAATATTACGTATTGAAGCAGATAAACTAGGGTACCCAAGTAATTTTACTATTTATGATGCCCAAGATTCGCAACGATTGATTGGTGCCATAATCAAAGAAATGGGCCTTGATAAAGATATTTATAAAACCAAACAGATTAGTTCCAGGATTTCATCTTATAAAAACAGTTTGATTACGGTGAAAGCTTATTATCAGAATCCGGAATTGATTGAAGCTGATACGATGGCCAAACGCCCAAGACTTGGCGATATCTATAAGCACTATGTGGATCGCTGTTTTAAAGCAGGTGCTATGGATTTTGATGATTTATTATTGAAAACCAATGAGTTGCTGACGCGATTTCCAGATGTTTTGGCAAAATACCAAAATCGGTTCCGATATATTTTGGTGGATGAGTATCAGGATACCAACCACTCGCAATACTTGATTGTTAGGGCTTTGTCGGATCGTTTTCAGAATATTTGTGTGGTAGGGGATGATGCCCAGAGTATTTATGCTTTTAGAGGTGCCAATATCAACAATATTTTGAATTTTCAGAAAGATTATGATGATGTGAAGATCTTCCGTTTGGAACAAAATTATAGATCTACAAAAAACATTGTCAATGCTGCCAATTCGGTCATTGATAAAAACCAGACCAAACTCGAAAAAGTGGTTTGGACAGCTAATGATGAAGGTTCTAAAATTAAAGTCCATCGATTGATGACCGATGGCGACGAAGGCCGTTTTGTGGCAAGTTCTATTTTTGAGAATAAAATGGAACACCAATTGATGAACAGTGATTTTGCTATCCTTTACCGTACCAATGCACAATCGCGTGCTATGGAAGATGCGTTGAGAAAGCGTGGTATTCCTTATAGAATATACGGCGGACAATCGTTTTATCAACGAAAGGAAATTAAAGACGTACTTTCTTATTTGCGATTGATTATCAATCCTGCTGATGAAGAAGCATTGAAGCGTGTCATCAATTTTCCGGGGCGTGGCATTGGTCAAACCACCATAGATCGGTTGGTTGTTGCGGCAAATGGCTATAACCGTTCTATTTTTGAAGTGATGCAACATATAGCCAAAATTGATATCAACATCAATTCAGGAACAAAAAGCAAACTTCTTGATTTTGTGACCATGATTGAAAGTTTCCAGGTGATGAACCAAACTGCAAATGCTTTTGAACTGGCCGACCATGTGACCAAAGTGACCGGACTAATCAAGGAATTCAGGAACGATGGCACACCCGAAGGTATTGCCAGAATGGAAAACGTTGAGGAGCTTCTTAACGGAATCAAGGATTTTGTAGAAGGTCAAGAAGAACTTGCTGATGCTACCGGTGCTTTAACTGAATTTTTGGAAGATGTCGCATTGGCCACCGATTTGGATGCGGATAAAGGCGATGCCGATCATGTGGCTTTAATGACCATTCACTTGGCAAAAGGATTGGAGTTTCCGTATGTATATATTGTTGGTATGGAGGAAGATCTGTTTCCAAGTGGCATGAGCATGAATACCAGAAGTGAACTGGAGGAGGAGCGCCGTCTGTTTTATGTGGCCTTGACACGGGCAGAAAAACAAGCCTATTTAACCTACACAATGTCGCGTTATCGCTGGGGAAAACTGATTGATGCAGAACCAAGTCGTTTTATTGAAGAAATAGATGAGAATTTCTTGGAAATCATGACGCCAATGGATGATAAACGGTTTAATCCAATGCTTTCTCCAGATATTTTTGGAGATATTCCACCGGATCAAATCCGGTTTAAAAAAGCAATCAAGAGAAAATCAGAAGAAAAACCGCCCAAATTTATTCCGCCAGCGAAACTGAAACCCATAGGTAAATCAATTGGAAGTCCTAATGTTAATTTATTTGATGGCAAATTGACCGTTGGAAATGTTGTAGAACACATGCGTTTTGGAAAAGGTGAAGTTTTGAAAATTGAAGGAGCAGGAGCAGATACTAAAGCTGAAATTAATTTTCAGCATGGCGGTATCAAAAAATTATTACTCCGTTTTGCTAAATTGGATGTTTTGGGATAGGTTAGTTAATCATATAACTTATGTTGTCTTTATCATATCTAACTCAATAATATGCAACAATTACAGTAGTATAAAAAAATATTAATTAGATTGAAAATCTTATAAAAAGATAAAAATATGGCTGAGTTTGTAAAAATATATGAAGAGAATCCGAATGCTAGAGAGATAAAACGAGTCATTGACGTTCTTAAAGACGGCGGATTGATCATTTATCCGACAGATACCGTTTATGGTTTAGGTTGTGATATCAACAATATCAAAGCCTTGGAGCGTGTGGCGCAAATAAAAGGGGTGAAATTGGATAAAGCTAATTTTTCGTTTGTATGTAGTGATTTGAGTAATTTAAGTGACTATGTCAAACAGATCAATACCAGTACTTTTAAAATTTTAAAACGCGCTTTGCCAGGGCCTTACACTTTTATTCTCCCTGGAGCAAAAACGCTTCCACATCCCTTCAAAAAGAAAAAAACAGTAGGGATCAGAGTTCCAAATAATAACATTGCCTTAGAAATTGTACGCCAATTAGGCCGACCAATTATTTCGACATCTATTAGAGATGAAGATGAAATTATTGAATACACCACAGATCCCGAATTGATTTTAGAAAAATGGGACAATCTCGTCGATTTGGTCATTGACGGTGGTTATGGTGATAATTTAGCCTCAACCATAATAGATTTATCCGAAGACGAACCCATTATTGTTAGGGAAGGCAAAGGTAGTTTGGAAATTTTTTAGTCGGCTTTTTGTTGTTGTTTAAAAAACAATTGTGAAATAGGAATCAACATCAAGCCGGCAATCATAAAAATTACAAAAGCCACTTGTAAATTAAAAGCGTGGGCTATATAACCAATTAGTGGTGGGCCAACTAGCATTCCTACAATCGAATAGGTCGCCACAATAGAAATGGCCATTCCCGGAGAGTATTTCTTGGAAGTTCCTGCCAACATAAACGTCATTGGAAAAATGGCTGCAACACCAATTCCGGTAATGCTTAATCCTATAATACAAGGCCAGAAATAAGGAAATAAAATCAAAATTAAAATACCAAGGGTAATCAATGATGAACTAATAATATAGAGGCGTTTCATGCCAATATTATCGATCAAACGATCTGAAAAGAAGCGGGAAAGTGCCATGAATACCATAAAGATAAGATAGCCCAAAGTGAATAGTTCTGCTTTAACAACGTCCTTAAAATAAACGCCACTCCAATCAAAAATACCGCCTTCGCAAACCGCTGCAAAAAAAACTAGAATTCCTAAGAGCATGATGGACTTATCGGGTTTGCCTAAAATTAATTTATTGCCATGTGGTGATTTGTCGTTTTTAAGTAAAAAAGGATAAGCACCCAAAGTCAAAATCATAGAAACTATGGCTACCATCAACGTATGTGCGTACATTGACACGTCCATTTTCACCATTAATGTAGAAAACCCGACGCCAAGAAGCCCTCCAACACTCCAAATACCATGAAACGAACCCACAATATTTTTGACAAAACTCTTCTGAACACTTATAGATTGTGTGTTGATGCTGATATTGAGAATTCTCATAAAAAAAGAAAACAAGAAAACAGCAATCGCTAACATCAAGATAGACTGTGATATTCCAATTAGAGCGAGTGCAAAGTTGAAAATTACAAAAGAAATAATCATGGGCTTACGACTATCAAATTTTGAAACCAACCATCCTGAAATAGGTAAACCTATTAACGAACTCACCGGTAAAATCATCAATAAATTACCCAGTTCGGCATCATTAAAGTCGTAAAGAGATTTGATCGTAGGAATGCGCGAAGCCCATGTGGCAAAGCAAAATCCAGAAGCTAAAAAGAACATACTTAGAGCAATCCGTTGCTTTTGATTTTCCTTCATATATTTATGATTTGAGCGCGCAAATATCTGTCCTAAATTCTGATTATAGAAATATTTTGGAGTTTATTTATTCAGTGCAAGTTTATAAATTTGTCATCAAAATTTTTCTTCTATAGGTTCTTTTACGAACTATTTCATAAAATTACAGTTGACCCAATTGCACAACAAATCTTATGCATTAGTTTGACTTAAAAATTGTATTTGCGATATAAATTCTAGTTATTGAGTGCCCAGGACTTTTTATTTAACCCTATTTTTAAAATCTAAAACTTAGACTATGAAAAATTTTTTAAGAGCACTTGCTGCAGGATGGGGAGCTAAAAAGATTGGTGGAGGTAGATGTGGTTGTATTGGTACGATCATCTTATTTATTATTATCTATATTTTGCTTGGCCCGGTATTTAAATTGATTTAGTTTAAATATTAATCTTTAGCTAAAATATTTCAAATGGTTTCTATTCGTTAATTAATGTTTGTAATTTACAATGATTTGAGCATATATTGTCATTGGATTTTTGTGCAGATCAAAACAATTTTTTGATTTTTATGGTCTGTAGTAAAAAATAAATAGTGGTCGCCACCATCTTTGATTTTAAAGCTCTTGCGAATGTTTTCAACACTTTCGGGGAAATTCCGTATTGTTATATTGGCCTTATTTAAGCCAAGTTTTTTGATTTGTTTCTTATTATAAGGTATGCTGTCTATAATTTTAAAGCGTCTTCCTGGAAATTCAATCAGCATCTCACTGGTGTATAAATGTGAGTGTTTGTGAAGTTTATAAACATTGAATGCTTTAATCAACACGTTAAATCCACCAGATTTTAAAACTGCAGAATTCGGTTCGTATAAATAGGTAAGTGGTTCACTGTAAGACGGCTCAATTAATGATTCATCAGCGATAAGAAATTCAAATCGTTCGGATGATCTAGATTTTAGATTTATTGTTTTGATGGTGATCGGCCCTGAAAAACCGTGTTTTAAAATCCATAGTAATTCTTTAACCTCATTATTTACAGCTACAATATGAATTGCTTTTATATATTCCAATTCATTAATTCCTATAGTAATATCTAAGAGAGGTGACGTTTTGATCAACATGTTTTTTGATCGTGACCACAATAAATCTAAGTGTTGCGGAATATTTGGCAAGCAATCCTTTAAGAAAAACACTTTTCCTTTGCTTTCATGACGACGAGAAGGGTCTACATAAATCCAATCGTAATTTTCGGAAGAGTTTTGAAGATATGTTAGGCCGTCATTTGCCATACAATCAATATTATCAGTTTTTAAAACATTAAAATTATGACTTGCTATTTGACTCAAAACCGGATTCATTTCGCAATGAACAACATGTTGAAATGTTCTTGCAAAATAAAACGAATCTACTCCAAAACCTCCCGTGAGATCAATAAGTGATGTGCCATTTATTAACTTCGATTTATATGCAGCGGTCAATTCGGAAGAAGTTTGTTCTATATTAAGTTTGTTGGGATAATAAATGTTTGATTGTTGAAACCAACTGGGCAATTTTTTTTCGCATTTGTTTTTAGCTTCAATTTGTTCAACCACATCTACAGCAGTAATTTCACTAAACGGAATGCCTTTTAAAATCAATGCCGAAACATCTGATTTGAGATGTTCATTAATAAAATCTTGAACTTTGGAATCTAAAATATCGGGATTCATTAACTATTATTTATTCAGAGATTGCACTGTTGTCCTTAATTTTCAAAAACATATTTAATGATATTTGCACCCATTTTCAATGCTTTTTCCCTAACCTCAAAAGGATCGTTATGCACTTCTTCATCTTCCCAACCATTCCCTAAATCACTTTCATAAGTAAATAAAAGGATCAATCTATCTTGTTCAAAAAGTCCAAAAGCCTGTGGTCTTTTTCCATCATGCTCATGAATTTTAGGTAGCCCTTCGGGTAAATTAAAAGCGGAACTGAAAATGGGATGCGTTTTTGGCAATTCGACCAAGTCCTTATTTGGAAATACCTTTTTGAGCTCTTTTACCAAAAAAGGTTCCATGCCATAATTATCATCAATGTGTAAAAACCCTCCCGAAAAGAGATAATTTCTTAGGTTCTCACTATCGTTTTCATCAAAAAAGACATTGCCATGTCCGGTCATATGAATAAAAGGATATTGAAAAATATCCGGGCTATCGGGTTCTACTGTATCTGGTTTTACGCTTATTTTGGTGTTGATGTTGGTATTGCAATAAGCAATCAAATTGGGTAACGAGGTTGGATTAGCATACCAATCGCCACCACCTTTATACTTTAAAACAGCAATTTCCTGTGCAAAAGATGGTACAGTATAGCCGATGGCAAATACCAAAAAAAGCATACTTAGCTTTGATGTTTTTAATTGGAACCTCATGTTTCAAAAGTATAAATAATATTTTAACGTATGTATAAAAGCCAAGATACTAATCGTTTTTAAAATAATTGATTGGCTGTGATCAATCTTAAATAAAATAAATTATTAAAAATATTTAATGAATTTATTTAACTCATTTACATTAATTTAATAACAGCAACTTAAAGTAATTATTCATTACAAAAAACAATGCTGTGGCATGCCACTATTGCCGCAGTTTCTGTTCGTAATCGTGTATTTCCCAAAGTGACTGGTTTGAAACCTGATGCCATGGCCAAGCTAATTTCTTCAGAGCTAAAATCTCCTTCAGGACCAATTAAAATAAGAATATCTGTTTGTGGTTGTAAAGCATTTTTTAAAGATGTGCGTTCAGTTTCTTCACAATGCGCAATAAATTTTTGTCCACTAAATGGTTTTGATATAAAATTTTTAAAAGCAATGGCATCATTTAATTGGGGCATATAATAATGCAAAGACTGCTTCATTGCAGATTGTATGATTTTTTCAAACCGATCATTTTTGATGACCTTTCGTTCACTGTGATCGCAAATAATGGGAGTAATGGTATCAATGCCAATTTCTGTTGCTTTTTCCAAAAACCATTCGTAACGATCATTCATTTTTGTTGGTGCAACGGCCAAATGAATTTTATAACCTCGGGAAGTTTGATAGGATTTTGAGAGAATTACAGCATCACAGTTTTTAATATCTGCGGTTGTAATTTCGGCTATAAACAGCCAACCTTTACCATTGGTAATTTCCAGCTGATCGCCACTATTTTTACGAAGTACTTTTACAATATGCCGGCTTTCATCTTTGCTAAATGAAATTTGATTGGTGTTTTGGTCAATATCTGGATTATAAAAAAGTTGCATTAGCGTGGAATTGAAATAAGGTTCTTAAAGTTTTAGTCGTGAAGAAGCTGTCACATCTTGTTGTGCAAAATCGCCATTCAAAAACTTTAAATAACCAACTATGGCAATCATTGCCGCATTATCTGTTGTAAACTCAAATTTAGGAATATAGGTTTTCCAGCCAAATTTTGCTTCGCCATTTTTCAATGCCGTCCTGATACCTGAATTTGCCGAAACGCCTCCGCCAATAGCAATATGATTAATATTGGTTTGTTTTGAAGCGAGTTTCAATTTATCGATCAAAATACCAACAATGGTATATTGGATGGAAGCACAAATATCATTGAGATTTTCTTCAATAAAATTTGGGTTTGTTTTTGTTTCTTTCTGGACAAAATAAAGAATGGCAGTTTTTAGTCCCGAAAAACTAAAATTCAGTCCTTCAACTTTTGGTTTTGTGAATTGAAATGCTTTGGGATTACCAAGCTTGGCGCGCTTGTCAATTTCGGGACCAGCAGGATAACCAAGGCCTAATATTTTACCACTTTTATCAAACGCTTCACCAACGGCGTCATCAATCGTTTCGCCAATAACTTCCATATCAAAATAAGAATTAACTTTTACTATCTGTGTATGGCCACCAGAAATGGTCATTCCCAAAAAAGGAAAAGGAGGTTTGTCAAAGCCGTCCTCATCAATAAAATGTGCTAAGATGTGGGCTTGCATGTGGTTGACATCTATCAGTGGAATATTTAATCCATAAGCCATTGATTTGGCAAAAGAAGTACCAACCAATAATGAACCCATCAGTCCTGGACCACGTGTAAAAGCAATGGCATTCAGTTGCGATTTGTCAACTCCGGCACGATGTAATGCCTGATGTACCACAGGAACAATATTTTGTTGATGCGCTCTAGATGCCAATTCTGGAACAACGCCCCCATAGGCTTCATGAATGCTTTGCCCTGCTACAACATTGCTCAGTATTTTGCCGTTAAGCATCACAGAAGCGGCAGTATCATCGCATGACGACTCAATTGCAAGAATATAAATATTTTGTGTTGCCATTACTCTAAATTAGGCACAATAATTGTTAATTTTGACACCAAAGTTATAACTTTTCAGACGTATCAAAAAACTTTTAAAAATAGCATCTAAAATTGTGGCAATAATTATATTGCTATTCATCATTTTGGTGCTCATTCTTTCCATTCCGCCAGTTCAAACTTTTTTGGGAAAAAAAGTAACGCAACGTATCAATAATGATTTTGGTACCCGAATTTTTATTGATCGCATTGGGCTTCAATTTAATGGTGACGTAGAGCTTAAAGGTATTTATATTGAAGATTTCAAAAAAGACACTTTAATTAGTGCGAAAAAATTGAATACTTCCATTTTAAACTTCAGAAATCTCTATAAAAATAAATTGACCTTTGGAGATATCAATCTTCAAGGATTGACGTTCAATATCCGAACCTATTCTGGTGAAAACCAAACTAATTTGGATATTTTTATAGCTCAGTTTGATGAAGATAATCCGAGGCCAAATAAAAGTGTATTCTTATTGTCTTCAAGTGATGTTTCTATTTATGACAGTACCTTTAGGCTGATTGATGATAATAAGGAAAATCCAAAAATTTTAGAATTTGACCATCTCAATCTAAATGCAACAAACTTTTTGATCAATGGTAATGACATCAGTGCTCGAATAAATACGCTTTCCTTTGTTGATAGTAGAGGTCTGATTGTCAATAATATGACTACGGATTTTGAGTACTCGCTAAATCATATGAGATTTGCTAACCTGTCTATAAAAACACCAAAATCATTTCTTATTGGTGAAGTGACTTTTAAATATACACGCGAAGACATGCAGGACTTTGCAAACAAGGTGGATGTTGTAGCAAATTTTCGGGATTCGGAAGTGACACTCAATGAATTGAATACTTTTTATGATGAATTTGGCATTAAAGATCAGGCGGTTTTTAGTGTTAATCTAAGTGGAAAACTGAACGATCTTAATCTTATTAACCTAAAGCTCAATACCAGTAGCCAGACCAAAGTATATGGCGATATCAATTTTAAAAACTTATTTAATAGTCAGCCAAACACCTTTGAGATGGATGCTAATTTTAGCAATTTGTCTTCCAATTACTACGACTTAAAATCGCTTATGCCTAATGTTTTGGGAGCCTCCATACCCAGTGTATTTTCAAAGTTGGGAAGTTTCAGTATTTCTGGAAATTCAAGGGTTACTTCAACGGATATCGAAGCGACCATAAAAATAAATACCGCTTTAGGACATATTGATTCTGATCTTAATTTGATGAAATTCAATGACATTGATAACGCAAGTTATAAAGGGAATCTGATATTTGAGAATTTTGATCTTGGGCAACTGTTGGAGGATCCAACGATTCAAGAAACAACTTTTGACCTGGATGTTGATGGTAAAGGCTTTACGCTCGAAAATCTTAAAACAGGAATTAAAGGGCACATTGCAACGCTAATTTACAATAATTACAATTATGAAAATATAGATATTTCCGGGCAGTTGGGAAATAAAATATTTAATGGCATAGTGGTTTCAAATGACGAAAACTTCAAATTTAAATTCAACGGTCTGGCCGACATGTCCAAACAGATCAGTTCTTTGGATTTTAAGGCCGAAGTGGAATATGCCAATTTAAAAGCATTGAACTTTGTTCAAAAAGATAGTATTTCCATTTTTAAGGGCGATATAATTATGGCAATGGATGGCTCGGGTATAGATGACGCACGTGGCAAACTCACCTTTAAGAATACCACTTATATTAATGAAAATGATAATTATTATTTTGAAGATTTTGAAGTCACATCAAAATTTAATGACGATGAACGGATTATTGAAATTAATTCTCCAGACATCATTCAAGGACAAATTAGCGGGGTTTTTAAATTTAAGGACATCGGTAAACTAGTTGAAAACTCAATTGGAAGTATTTATACAAATTACACACCACATAAATTTGATAATGAGCAACATATAAATTTTAATTTTACCATATATAATAAGATTGTTGAAGTGGTTTATCATGATCTTGAACTTGGTAAAAATACCTTTATAGAAGGTCGGATAGAAAGTGATCAGCACGGATTTAATGTCACTTTTAATTCGCCTAAAATTAAATTGTTAGATTATTTTGCAGATAATGTTCAGGTGAAAATTGATAATTCAAACCCTCTTTTTAACACATTTATTGAAGTTGATTCCATCAATACCAAGTTTTACAATGTGTCGAAATTTAATCTAATTAACGTTACCGTTAGGGACACACTTTTTATAAAGTCTGAATTTAATGGCGGAAAAAACAATCAAGATTTTTTCGATTTAAGTATGTATTATACCATTAATGAAGACAATAAATCGGTAGTAGGTTTTAAAAAATCTGAAGTAAAGATTAAAGAGAACAATTGGTTTATTAATGAGGAGAAAAACCAACTGAATAAAGTGATCTTTGATAGAGGTTTCAAAGAATTTGATATTTCCGATTTGGCCATTTCTCATGACGACGAAGAAATTCAACTCTCGGGAGTTTTGAGAGATTCTACCTATAAAAATTTAACACTTGATTTTTACGATGTCAACCTTTATAAAATAACACCATCACTCGAAGATATTAGCTTTGGCGGAATCCTTAATGGAACCTTAGACATGTTTCAACAAAATGGCGTGTATGTTCCCAACTCAAATATTTCTGTTGAAAATTTCAAATTCAATGATTATTTATTAGGCGATTTAAAAGCAGATATTATTGGAAACGAATCTCTTACAAACTACTCAGTCGATTTGTTTATACGCAACGATAATTTAAAATCGTTGGACGCCACGGGGAATATTGATCTGAGCAAGACAAGGTCCGGTATCGACCTAGATATTATGTTTAATGAGTTTGATCTGGAGCCGCTCAATGTTTTTGGAGCCGATGTTATTACCAATATTCGAGGTTTGGTATCTGGCGATGTTAAAGTCATCGGTAGTTTGAAAAAGCCACAAATAGAAGGTGATTTAATTCTGGAAAACGCAGGTTTGGCAATTCCGTATTTAAATGTGGATTATGCTTTTGACTTTGATTCTGAAGTGACCTTAAAAGATCAGCGTTTTATATTTAATGATATTGTCATGACCGATTCAGAGTTCTTCTCAAGAGGGACCTTAAACGGGTTTTTGTCACATCATAATTTTTCCGATTGGCGATTAGGTTTAACGATTGACACTGATAGGTTTTTGGTTTTAAATACCGATGATGCTGAAGATGCTCTGTATTATGGTACCGCATTTATGAGAGGTTCAGCAAAAATTAATGGACCAACCGATCAACTTGTTATTGATGTTGACGGTAGCACGGCGCAAGGCACTGTTTTTAAAATTCCTCTAAATGATGTGGAAAGCTTTGGGGATAATTCCTATATCCATTTCTTAACTGCTGAAGAAAAAGCAGCGCGTTTAAAAGGTGAAGTCATAACAGACACCAAAGTTAAAGGGCTGGAACTAAAGTTTGACCTTGACATTAATCAAAATGCCGATATTGAAATTGTAATCGATCGAAACTCAGGAAGTACCATTCAGGGCAGTGGAGAAGGCAACTTGTTGTTTGAGATCAATACCAATGGAAAATTTAAAATGTGGGGTGATTTTTCGGTGTTTAAAGGCATTTACAATTTTGCCTATGGCGGTTTAATTCAAAAAGATCTTATGGTCGAACCTGGCGGCAGTATCATTTGGGAAGGCGATCCATTAAAAGCACAAATCAATCTAAAAGCTATTTATAAAACGGAGGCCAATCCATCGGTTTTATTAGACAATCCGATTAATCGAAGTATTCCTGTGAATGTGGAAATTAATCTGACAGGCGAATTGGAGCAACCCATTCCCGAATTTGTTTTGGCATTCCCGAATGCGACTTCTACTGTGAGATCCGAATTAGAATACCGTTTGGAAACTAAAGAAAGCAGAGAAAACCAGGCTTTATTTTTATTGGCAACCGGATCATTTGCCAGTGAGATAAGTTTGGGCCAACAAGCTTATGGCACCATTGCCGATCGTGTTAACAGTTTGTTTAATGGTTTACTATCTAGTGATGACGACAAGCTTAAACTAGGTATTAATTTTCAGGCAGGTGAGCAAACTCCCGAATATCGAACAGATGATCGGTTGGGCTTGACCTTGAGTACCAAAATTAGCGATAGGGTACTTTTTAATGGCAAAGTTGGTGTACCCATTGGTGGCGTCAATGAAACGGTTTTTGCCGGTGACGCCGAAATTGAATTGTTATTGAATGAAGACGGCACTTTATCTGCCAAGTTTTTTAATAGGGAAAATAATATCCGAAACTTTGGAGAAGAAATTGGATATACACAAGGTATGGGGTTATCGTATAATGTCGAGTTCGACACGTTTCGAGAATTACTTCGTATTATTTTCTCTGGAAAAAATCGAAACAAAAATACTTCACAAGATAAAAACCAAGAGGGTTCAGATAAAAATCCACCGCTTCCCAGCTACATCAAAATGAAGGAAGATACCGACGAAACCGAAAATTGACTTCGCCATTTTTAAGCATTTCCAATAAGTTATTAACTAAAACGATTGAGTTTCTTTTGGAGGCATAAAATAAAATATTTCCTTTCCTTATTATACGATATCTTTAGTAATTTTACTCATTAACAACAAATAAATGTCAGGAAATATTAAAAAAATCGGAGTGATGACCTCTGGAGGCGACGCTCCAGGAATGAATGCTGCCATTCGTTCAGTAGTGAGAACTTGTGCTTATCACAATATTGAATGTATTGGGATTTATAGAGGCTACGAAGGTATTATTGAAGGGGATTTTAAATCGATGAATGCCCGTAGTGTCAAAGGAATTATTAATAAAGGCGGAACGGTTTTGAAATCCGCACGATCTAAGGGATTTAGAACACCAGAAGGCCGAAAAGTAGCTTACGATCAACTTATAAATGCCGGTATTGATGCTCTGGTACTTATTGGTGGTGATGGTACATTTAACGGTGGATTGGTTTTTAATAAAGAATTTGATTTTCCAATTATTGGAATTCCTTGTACGATTGACAATGATATTTATGGAACCACACATACTATTGGGTTTGATACGGCACTAAATACGGTTGTAGAATGCATTGATAAAATCAGAGATACAGCAAGTTCGCATAACCGCTTGTTTTTTGTTGAAGTTATGGGTCGTGACGTTGGCCATATTGCATTAAACGCTGGAGTTGGTGCAGGTGCTGAAGAGATTCTTATTCCTGAAGAAAATTTAGGCCTCGATCGTTTATTGGATTCATTAAATAAGAGTAAACAATCCGGTAAAACCTCAAGTATTGTTGTTGTTGCTGAAGGCGATAAAATTGGGAAAAACGTTTTTGAACTTAAAGATTACGTTGAAGCCACTTTGGACGAATATGATGTAAGGGTTTCTGTTTTAGGCCATATGCAACGTGGTGGTCCACCATCGTGTTTTGACCGAGTTTTGGCCAGTAGAATGGGGGTTAAAGCGGTAGAATCCTTATTGGAAGGAAAAACCAATTATATGGTTGGACTTATCAATGAGCAAATGAATTTGACGCCTATAGAACAAGCAGTCAAAGGAAAATCTAAAATTGACAGAGAATTGCTGCGCGTTGCAGATATCATGTCAACCTAAAGATTACAGATTGTTGATTGCTGATTGTCAGGCATTCAAAAATAAAAATAGTTTTAATAAATAATAATAAAAATAAAATGTCAAATTTGAAATTAGGAATTAACGGCTTTGGAAGAATTGGAAGAATTGTATTTAGAGCCACCTTAAATAAACCAAATGTAGAAATAGTTGCAATCAATGATCTTTTAGATGTAGAGCATTTAGCATATTTACTAAAATACGATTCTGTGCACGGTAGATTTGATGGTACTATTGAAGTAAAAGATGGACATTTAGTCGTTAATGGAAAAACGGTGCGGGTTACTGCCGAAAGAGATCCACGCAATTTAAAATGGGATGAAGTAGGAGCAGATGTGGTAGCCGACTGTACCGGAATTTTTACAACTTTAGAAATGGCACAGCAGCATATTGATGCCGGTGCTAAAAAAGTTGTGATTTCAGCACCAAGTAAAGACGCTCCAATGTTTGTTATGGGCGTTAACCATAAAGAAGCAAAAGCTACCGATACTATTGTATCTAATGCGTCATGTACCACTAACTGTTTAGCTCCAATGGCTAAGGTTATTGATGATAACTTTGGAATTGAAGAAGGCTTGATGACCACGGTTCATGCGGCCACAGCAACTCAATTAACGGTGGATGGTCCTTCAAGAAAAGATTATAGAGGTGGTAGAAGTGTATTGCCTAACATTATTCCATCATCAACAGGTGCGGCCAAAGCAGTTGGAAAAGTAATTCCAAAACTAGATGGGAAGTTAACAGGAATGTCATTTAGAGTACCAACAGCTGATGTTTCGGTAGTGGATTTGACGGTACGCACCGTTAAAGAAACATCTTTGGAAGCCATTAAAAAAGCATTTAAAGATGCTTCAGAAGGCTCTATGAAAGATATCGTAGGTTATACAGATGAAATGGTGGTTTCTCAAGATTTTGTTGGTGAAACAAATACCTGTGTTTTTGATGCCGAGGCTTCAATTGAATTGAATTCAAGATTTTTCAAAATCGTCGGATGGTATGATAACGAATTTGCATATTCAACAAAACTAGTTGAGTTGGCACAACATATCCATTCATTATAAAATTAACCAATAAAATCCGTATAAGTATCTTGTTTTGAGACTTTAAACTTATACGGATTTTTTTATTCATTAAACACATGATTTTAATAGTTGACAGTGGTTCTACAAAATGCGATTGGATTTCAGTGGATCAGGAAGGTAAGCAGATTCAGGAAAGAATACGTACCGGAGGTCTTAATCCAGAAATTCTAAAAGAAAAAAAACTTTACAAAATCATCAGAAAAAGTGATGAGTTAATGAAAAATAAGCGGGAGGTCACCCATATTTATTTTTACGGTGCGGGTTGTGGAACAGAAAGTCCGAGGTTGCTTTTAAAACGTGTGCTTGAAGATATTTTTATCAATGCCAAAGTACAAGTTACAGAAGATACTATGGCAGCCGTAAGAGCGACATTAAATCATGATGATGAAGCTGCAGTGGTTTGTATTTTGGGTACAGGCTCTAATTGCAGTTATTATGATGGAAAACAACTGCATCAACGCATCCAATCTTTGGGCTATACCTTGATGGACGATGCTTCGGGAAATTATTTTGGCAAACAGCTAATTCGCGATTATTATTTCAATCACATGCCCGACGCTATTAAAGTTTCTTTTGGTGACAAATATAATATGAATGCCGATTATATAAAGTATAATTTATATAAGCAACCTAGTCCCAATGCTTATTTAGCGAGTTTTGCTGAATTTATGTTTTTGAATATCGATTCACCATATATTCAAAATATGATAAAGGAAGGTATGCGTATTTTTGTAAAAAACATGATTTTTCAGCATAAAGAAGAAATCAAAACTGTTCCGGTCCATTTTGCGGGTTCCATTGCGTTTTTTGCAAAAGAACAAATTATTGAAATTGCACAGGAAATGGGATTCAAAACCGGCAATTTTGTAAGACGTCCTATTGATGGTCTGGTAGCTTATCATACCAGAACAAGATAAAATTAACTGTTTGAATTAAAAAAGGAGTGCTACTTTATAAGTATTCACTCCTTTTGTTTTTTAGTTTGTTTTAGATTAGATGGTTATAATCTTCTTTATCTTATTTAAGATCTAACAGTCTCTTCAGCTTCATATCCAAAAAGATGTTTCTCTTTTATAGTTTTTGAAACACCCAATGGTAACATTTCTTCCCATCCTTTTTCGCCTTCGGCAATGGATTTAAGCACCGATCTGGAGAAAATAGTAAGAATGGATGGATCAAAATCTGTGATATCCACAACTTTTCCGTTGTACTTAAAGAATTTATACAATTCTTTCATACGTGGGTGTACTTTTAAGTTTTCACTATCCATAATAGTGCCGTCTTCATTGAGCATAGGATACAGATATACACGTAAATCTTTAAAGAACAATTTGCCAAAAGCCTCCAAAATACCTCCACTTAAATGGCGGTAATATTTTTCATCAAAAATATCTATTAAATTATTGACGCCCATGGATAATCCCATTCGGTTTTTAGAATATTGAGAGAAATATTCAACCAACTTATAATATTCCTGAAAATTGGAAATTAAGACCGTATGGCCCAGTGAACACAGTAATCGTGCTCTGTCCATAAAATCCTGTTCGTCAATTTCACCTTCAGCTCTCAAGTTTGATAATGTAATTTCAAAAACAACTTGGGTATTGTTCGGATCCACTTTGTTTTCCTTTAAGAACATATCGTATGATTTTTCAAACATATCAATATTCACCTTTGTAACGGGTCTAAAACTACCGCGCAATGCCAAGATGTTTTTCTTATATAGAATTTTTGCAGGAAGTACGTTGTTCCCATCGGGAGCGAACATTACCGCATCGGTCATATTGTTTTTCACCAATTGTAAACTCATCAAACGGTTATCAACATTTTCAAATATTGGTCCGGAAAAGTTAATTGTATCAATTTCAATTTGATCTTGATCCAAATGGTCATACAGGTAGCGTAACAACTTTTTGGGTTCATTATATTTATAAAACGCCCCATAAATGAGGTTTGTTCCTAAAATCCCCAAGGTTTCTTGTTGTAAACGCGCATCATTCTCTCTAAAGCGTATATGAAGAATAATTTCATTATACGGTTGGTCGTGGTCAATTTGATATTTAATTCCTACCCAGCCATGACCTTTGTATTGTTTGGCAAAATCGATGGTTGTTACCGTATTGGCATAAGAAAAAAACATTTTGTTGGGATGTTTATCTCTTGAAAGGCGTTCTTCAATCAATTTAATTTCGTGCGACAACATTTTTCTTAAGCGTGCCTCAGTTACATATCGTCCATCTTCTTCAACGCCGTAAATAGCATCGCTAAAATCCTTGTCATACGCAGACATCGCTTTGGCAATTGTCCCTGAACCTCCGCCTGCTCTAAAAAATTGTCTTACAGTTTCTTGGCCTGCTCCAATTTCAGCAAAAGTTCCATAAATATTTTCGTTTAAATTAATACGAAGAGCTTTATTCTTTAATGACGGAATTTCTTCAAATTCTCTGTCGCCTTTTAAGGTAATCTCCATGTTTATAGATTGAATTTATAATCCTTACAAAGGTACCAAATTGCTGTCTCAAACAAAAAATTAAACTTACTTTTGTTCCAAACTAAACATGCTTTGAGAGTTATATTTTTAGGCACCGGCACATCGCAAGGAATTCCAGTAATTGGAAGCACTCACCCCGTATGTTTAAGTGAAAATCCAAAAGACAAACGGCTTCGTGTTTCGGTGTTGGTAGAATGGAATAATTACACGTATGTCATTGATTGCGGGCCTGATTTTAGACAGCAAATGCTCAATGCCAAATGCACCAAATTGGACGGTATAGTTTTTACTCATGAGCATGCCGATCATACCGCAGGTTTGGACGATATTAGGCCGTTTTATTTTAATCAGGGCGATATTCCTATTTATGGCCATAAACGCGTTTTAAAAGCACTCAGAAAACGATTCGACTATATTTTTGAAACTGTCAATAAATATGCAGGTGCGCCAGGAGTCATTCCTATTCCAATTGAAAACAAGCCTTTTAGATTGGGCGACCTAGAAGTTGTGCCCATTAATGGATTGCATCATAAATTGCAGGTTTTTGGATTCAGATTTGGCGATTTTGCCTATTTGACAGATATGAAAACAATTAAAAACTCTGAAATTAAAAAACTAAAAAATGTCAAAGTACTTGTTGTTAATGCTTTGAGGGAAGCAGAGCACATTTCTCATTTTAATCTTGAAGAAGCTTTGGCACTTATTAAAAAAGTACAACCGGAACGAGCGTATTTGACGCACATTAGCCATATGCTTGGATTTCATGACGATGTTGAAAAAAAACTTCCTGCAAATGTCTTTTTGGCCTATGATAATTTAGAAATAAACCTATAAAATTTATGAGAAGAAAACTCTTAATGTACGCATTTGTCTTTGTCTGTTTACTATCCTTATTTCAATATGTAAATTCAAAAAATATATTTGATACCTATCAGGAAAAAATGACAAAACATATTGAAAGAGAACAAGTATTAAAAGATTCCATACAACATTTGAACAAGCAATTGATGGACTTAAAAAATCAACTTGAGACAAAGCAAGACTTAAAATAAAAAGGTTGAAATTCTAGATATCTTAATTTAGAATTTCAACCCATAATTTTATATTATTTCAAATTTAGATATCCAGTCGTTTATTTAACCAACTTCTAAATTCGTAAAAATTTTCGGGAGCAACCCCATGGCCGGTAGGAAATTCTTTGTATGTGTTTCTGATTGATAAAGCATTCAAAAACTGAGGTACTTTTCTGGCCCATTCCACAGGGATCACCTGATCTACGCTTCCATGCGAACTGTAAATACCGATATGCGAATAATCTTTGGTTTCAATATCATCAGGCAACATTTCAGGACTGATATAACCGCTTAAAGCAATGATATTCTTAACTTTTTCAGGATAAGTTAAAGCTACGGCATAACTCAAAATAGAACCTTGACTAAACCCTAAAATAGAGATGTTATCCTTATTTATTGGATAAGTTTCTTTGGCTTCATCAATAAATTTGGCAATTAAATCTCTTGATTTTATGGCTTGGTCGTTGTCGTTCCATTTGTTCATTTCAGCATCAAAATTGATGGCATACCACGCGTTTCCATAAGGTTGTAATTCATAAGGTGCACGCACCGAAATGATAAACAGTTCTTCGGGCAATTCGGAAGCAAATCCAAAAAGGTCATTTTCGTCACTGCCATAACCATGAAACATGATAAGAGCAGGTGCGCTTTCTTGTAAAGATGAAGGTCTTACAACGTGATGTAAAGATAATTCAGACATTATAATTTTTAATTGATGTTTTTAAACCATTCCTGGAATTTTTCGCCAAAGATAGGAATTGGTCGATATTCGCCTTTTACGGCATAAATAAGGGCTAAAAGCCATCCCGTAAAAGTGATGACCCAAAAGGCAGTTCCAAGAAAACTACTGACATATTTTTCTACTAAATTTGAAAAAAGAAGCATAATTATTAACCCCAACATTTGTCGAACGTGGAAAAATGTAAACGGATTGCGTTTTTCTAAATTCATGATGATGGCAATGATTAGGCCTACAAATGTTAAGTAACAAATAATGGCCAAAGTTTTACCTTCTTTAACAGTTGAATCTTGCATATTAATTTAAAACCAATTGATTATTTGAAAAAATGCCATAAACTTTCCCTTTCAGTTGATAGTTTTCAAAGATGGCGTTTTTTGAAGTAGAACGAATCATTTCTTTCGTAAAAGTGTACTTTTCATCAGGATTGAACAATGTTAACTTCGCTTTTTCTCCAACAGCAATAGGAGTGGACTGGACACCTAAACGATCTTTTCCCTTGGTCAACAGATCGATGGTTTGCTTTGTCGTAAAAATAGTATTCAGTGCGCCAAAAGCAGTTTCGAGACCAATGCTGCCGTACATCGCGTAATCAAATTCAATCTTTTTATGTTCAATATCAATCGGGTTATGATCACTGGTTACCATGTCAATCGTGCCGTCTTTCAAACCTTTAATAAGTGCATCACAATCCGATTGCGTCCTTAATGGCGGCAACACTTTAAAACGTGTATCAAATGTTGTCAGAACTTCATCGGTCAATATCAAATTATGAATGGCAACACTACAACTGACATCGAGTTTTTTAGCTTTTGCAGCTCTGATCAATTCAACCGATTTGGCTGAAGAAATCGTTGGAATATGCAATTTTCCTCCTGTATATTCCAGTAAAAATAAATCGCGGGCGATCTGTAATTCTTCCGCAAGCGTCGGATTTCCTTTTAAACCCAATGATGTACTTATGACGTTTTCATTCACAACACCTAATCCAGAGATTTTTGATTCTTGTGGAAAAGAATAAACCAAACCATCAAAATTACTGGCATATTGTAAGGCCAGCTTCATTAAATTAGGGTTTTTAACAGGTTTTTGATAATCGTAATAAGCCACGGCACCTGCATTTTTCATATCATAAAGTTCGGCCAAATCTTCACCATCCGCATTTTTTGTCAAAGCACCAATAGGATGAAGTTGAACCGAATGATCATGTGATTTTGCTTTTAAAAATGCAATATTGGTATAGTTGTCAATCACAGGATTTGTATTGGAATTGACGGCAACATCCGTAAACCCTGAATACGCTGCAGTTTCAAGTCCGTTTAACAGTGTTTCACGTTCTTCAAAACCTGGTTCTCCAAAACTCACACTACTATCAAACCAACCTTGTGAAACGTGAAGGTTGTCTAACTTAATTTCTCTGACTTTTGATGAATTTGGAATTTGTTTTGAAATCTGCGAAATAATACCATTTTCGATGAGGATATCACAAGTTTCATTTTGGAAATCACTTTTTGGATCTACGATTATGGCAGATTTTATGAGTACGTTCATTTAAAATATTTTAAGATGAGCATTTCAATGATTAAAAAAGCTAGCGCAAAAATAACAAACCATTTCCATAGCTCATGAATATTTGTGGAACTTTTTATAACATCGAGTGCCGAAGCAACAGAGCTATTTTTTATTTGTTCAGGCACCTGGGAAAGATTCATATAATGAAGACGACTTTCATTTCTATCATAATTATAACTAAGATATTGCAGCGTATGATCTTTGTTTTTGACTTCAAAAATTCCTGAAACACTAGGAACTTCATCAGTTGTCAATTCTACTTTATTGCTAAATGTCTTTTGCATTGGAATAAAGGAAACATCAGAATTATCCAATTTCAAAATATCATCTTGCTTTAAAATGGTATTGATATCAATAGTATTTTTGATGCCAATGGTATAATATAAACGCGGTAGTTTCAAACTGTGTTTTCCTATATTATAAAGTACCGGTACAATAAGCGGCGAATTTTTGAAATTTGAATTTTGTTCGTCCAAAGCAGCTGTAAACAAATAAACATTATCAGTATGTGTCAAAAAAACGCTTTGATCTTCAAAACTCAAAATATTGGAATGCGATGTATTTGCTAAATTATAAAATGAATTGACCTTTGGATATTGAAAATTGCTTACAGTTTTTTCAAAAACATCCGCCAAAAGTGGATGTGAAAAATTAATTGTTGTGATGTGTTTTTCTATCGTTGTTTTAGATGTGAAATTCGGCAAATTAAACACTCTGAGCAACTCATTATAAGTGTCGAAATTGGATTCATCTGAAGGGATAATTAAAACGCTTCCACCATTCATGGAAAATGAATTTAATGCAGTAATTAAAGCATTGGAAATGTTCTTTAGTCCATTGAGAACAATTAAATTTTGATCGCTAATAGTGTTATAATTCAATTCGTTTACATTGGCAATGACCAATTCAAATTCGTCATTGGTATAAAGTTTCTTTAAGAAATCAGCGTTTGATTCATTGATGACTAAAACCTTAATGAGTGCCTTTGTATCCAAATTAAAATATAAGGTATTATCATAATTCAAATTGGTATCATCAATAGAAATTTTTCCTCTGAAAGCTTCATTATTTGGGATTGTAAAAATAGATTCGGCTTTATCAACAATTGCAACAGCGCTTTTGGCAATGAGCTGTTCGTCTTCAAATAAGGAAACCGATACTGATTCGATAGGATTTCCTTGATTGCTTAGCGCAACGGTCAATTCTAAATTATCAACATTTGCTTTTGAAATATATAATGAATCTACACTTATATTATTTGAAGTTTGTGGTTGTAATTGTACCAGTCGATAATTAAAAACTTCATTGTTTTTTAGTTTTAAATCACTTTCTTTTTGTTGAAAATCAGAAATTAGAATAAAATTCTTAATACTTCCTTTATCTTTTGAAAATGCTTTTTCGCCTTTTAATATGGCAGCATTATAATCCAATTGATTTGGAGAGTAGGAGAGTTGTATCAAATCGTCCTTAATGGCTTTGATGTTGGTGTTTGGAAAATTATGGTTGTTGGTAAAAATGTGCAGTTTTTCATTTTCATCAATATGTTCAATCAGATCTTGAATTGCGGTATTTAGTAGCGTTCCATTGGAGCCTTTGGCTTGCATGCTAAAAGAATTATCCAAATAGATAACGGTTTCACTTTTTGTGCTAAACGTTTCTTTGGCCGATTGAAATGGTTGTGCAAAAGCAATAATCACGCAGGCAAGCAGCAATAAGCGGGTAAATAAGGTCAGCCATTTTTTAAGTTGCGAACTCTTTCGTGTTTGTAAAGCAATGTCCTTAAGAAATTGGACATTGGTAAAGGCTACTTTCTCAAAACGCCGAAATTGAAACAAATGAACAATTATAGGAATAACAAGGAGCAGTAAAGCGTAAAGAATTTCAGGATTTTTGAACTGCATTCCGTTTTTGGGTTTTTGAACTCGAACAAGTGTTCAAATATAGATAATAGGAAGATGATTGCAATATTCAAACTCGAAGAAATATAAAGATTTGTTGTGTAATTGGGGAAATTCGCTAGCTCTCATAGGTTTAATTTCATTAATAAAAATTTTTGATTTACAAACTACTAGGCAGACAGTTAAGGTTCTATTTTACTTAATCCAAGGTTTTTTGTAAAACAGATGAATTGCTTCAATACAGTAAACAGTTTTTATTATACTTTAAATGTTAAAGTTTCTTATTTTAGTAGATTCTTATGGATTTAAAATACCTAATCTAAAAAACACCGATTTCAATGTCAGAAGAACAAAAGAAAATGCTGGAGCAACAGCTCTGGAACATAGCCAATACCTTACGAGGAAAAATGAATGCCGATGAATTCCGAGATTATATTTTGGGATTTATTTTTTATAAATACTTGGCTGAAAAAATGGA
>NZ_DATJCY010000195.1:0-6792 GCF_035577925.1 Gelidibacter sp.
ACATTAAAAGTGTTTCTGGCGAAATAATCTTTAAGTCCGAATACGTTTTTAAATGCTGTTGTAGCTGACTTAATCTTTTAGTGCGTGACGTGAGTTGAAACGGTAAGTGTTCTTTGTAAATGCTTTGTTTGTTAGGAGGAACTACAATATAAAATTCAATTTTTTTTAAATTGAGATGTTGTTTTATTTTACTGAGTTTTTGGGTAATTGCATGAAGTTCAGCATTTGTAAAAGGAACATTTCCAAAAGAATCATTTAAAATATCATTATAGGAATTGCCTAAAAAATACCAGCCCTCTTTAGCTTGTACAACTTCATTGGGAAGCGGATGATCATTGAGGATTTGAGATTTAAAGTTGAGATACATATTTGTAAAAGTCAATTTTAATCCAAGGTTATTCACATAATAATTCTTGAAATCGGAAATATAAAGCTGTGGGTTTTCGAGATTGAAATCAGGTGTTTTACTAAATTTTTTGTTTTCGTTATTTGGTGTGTTTTCCAAATCAAAAAGCATCACAAGATTGGGTATAATCAATAGTAGTAAAAACCCAATTATTAGTAGATAATCTTGGATATGTCGATTGGGAGCTTTCAAAACCTGAAATAGATAAAAGGATTATACGAATCTACAGCAATATAAAATAGACATAATATAAATAGGGCTAGCAAACCGATGGTTCTAAATGACTGCAATATAGGATTGGAAATGTTTGTTGTTCTGCACAGTGTTTTTATCTTGTGATAAACAGGCATCGATAAAACTGTGGCCAGCATTAATACAATGAGCAATTCGTTTGATAAATAGTAATTTAAGAATTCAATATTGGTTGGGTTTTGAAAACTGAACATGGCTACAATATAATTTATGGCATCTGATAACGAATTACTTCTGAATAAAACCCAAGAAATACAAATCGAAAAAATGAGATAGATATGCGCAATAATTTTAGGTATTTTTTCTAAGATAGCGCCCCAGCCCAACCGTTCTACAATTATCAAACTGCCATGAAACAATCCCCAAACAATGAAGGTCCAGTTGGCACCATGCCATAATCCTGTAAGGAAAAAAACAATGAAAAGGTTGAGGTAAGTTCTGCGATGACCTTTTCGATTTCCTCCCAACGGAATATAGAGATAATCTTTAAACCAGCTCGATAGGGTGATGTGCCATCGCTTCCAGAATTCCCTAATCGATTTTGCGGTGTATGGATAGTTGAAGTTTTCAGGAAAATTGAATCCTAATAATTTACCAAGACCAATAGCCATATCGGAATATCCTGAAAAATCGAAATAAATTTGAAAACCGTAGGCAATAGCACCAAGCCACGCTAATGGAGCAGAGAGGTCATCAGTATGCAGGCTAAAGATATTATCGGCCAGAAACGCACAATTATTAGCAATCAACATCTTTTTTGCAAGACCAATAATAAAGCGTTCAACACCTTCAGACATGAGCGACCTGGTTACTTTCCTATTTAAAAGTTGTGTTTCGATGGATTTGTACCGCACTATTGGGCCCGCTATAAGCTGAGGAAATAAGGTAACGTAAGTGGCAAAATCAATAAGGTTTCTGTTTGCTTTTATCTCACCTCTATATACATCAATCGTATATGACATGGTTTGAAAGGTGTAAAAACTAATACCAAGTGGTAAAGCTATAGTTGAAAAAGCTTGTGCCTTTTCTAAATTCACATTAAAGAGTCCCAAAAATTCAATTAAATTGGTAAATACAAATCCAGAGTATTTAAAATAAGCTAAAATCCCTATGTTAAAAACAATGGATAAAATCAGTCCGATTTTTCTTTTGCCATTTTGAATAATGATGCCACAAGAGTAATCTATAAGGGTGGAAACGATAATTAAAATAACCAGTTCCCGTTCGCCCCATGTATAAAAAAGCAAACTCATGGCGAGCAAAAAGAAATTCTTCAGTTTTTTAGGCAGTAAATAGTAGCAAAATAAAGTTAGTGGTAAGAATAGAAATAAAAAGATGGGACTACTAAATAGCATCTAGGATAATCAATTATGAAAAGCTAAAGTACAATAAATTATCTTATTTTTGACCTGAATATTTCTAACCAGATGCACGATTAATGAGCAATTATAAAAGGTTTTTTGCAGTACTTTTCTTATTGTTTTCCATGACTTTGTTTTCACAAGATTATTCTGATTTATGGGAAGGTCATTTTTCATATTTAAATATTGGAGATGTGACCAGCAATGGAAATATGATTTATGCGGCTAGTGAGAATTCAGTTTTTAGTTTTGATTCACAAACTCAAGAAATAGAAACCCTGACAACAATCGATGGGCTTTCAGGTGAGACCATTTCTGCCATTCATTACAGTCAGGATTATGGATTGCTTTTAATTGGTTATGCCAACGGATTGATTGAAATTTCATCTGATATTTCTACCAAAATAACATCTGTCATTGATATTTTAAATAAAGAAACGATTCCTTCGACAAAAAAGAAGATCAATCATTTTTTTGAAGATCATGGCGTTGTTTATATTTCAACCGATTATGGTATTTCGGTTTTTAACTTGGAGCGTTTGGAGTTTGGCGATTCTTATTTTATTGGTTTTGGAAGCAGTCAGATTAAGGTGAACCAAACCACTGTGATTGGCGATTATATTTATGCAGCCTGTGGCAATAATGGCGCACTTAAAAAAGCATTGAAAACCAATCCCAGTTTAATAGATTATACCCAATGGATTACTATGGATTCGGGTGATTTTTTGGGAATTTCTAATGTTAACGACAACTTATTTGCCGTCAAATCCAATCGGCGGATTTATAAGATTACCAATGATATTCTTACCGAGCAATATGAATATCCAACCCTGCCCAAAAGTATCAAAAGTAGCAATGGGCATTTGGTGATAACCACATCCAGCCAAGTGTTTGTTTATGATGACCATTTCAATTTGGTGGTTGCTGCCGAAGATAATTCAGATGCCCCATTTACTTGTGCTACGGTCAATTTGCAGAATGCTATTTTTATTGGTACCACCTCTAATGTGAGTTTGGGAAAACCAGGTTTGGGCATTTTAAAAACCACTGCCCAAAATAGTTCAAGCTTTGAAAAAATCCATCCACCAGGACCTTTAATGAACACTATCTTTAGCATAAAAACCCCGCCGAATGAAATTTGGGCTGTTTTTGGAGGTTATTCATCAACCTTTAATTTTAATGGTGGTATTGCTAGAACTGGCATTAGCCATTATAAAAATGAAGCTTGGAAAAATACACCTTATGACACGATTGCAGCCAGTATTCCCAACCCTAATTATCTGTCGCATATTGCAGTCAATCCATTTAATCCCGATCAGGTTTTTATAAGTTCGTACTGGTCGGGATTGATTGAGTTTAATCAAGGTAATGCTGTTGGACTTTATGATCAAACAAACAGTACGATCATGCCTTTTCTGGATGATTTACATTTAACCCTGGGAAGTACCTATGATAGACAAGGTGCTTTGTGGGTTATGGATGGAAGAGTTGCCAAGCCACTCAATAAATTTGAAAACGGCAAGTGGACGGCTTATGATTTTACACCGATAATTGAAGTTCCAACCAGTAATATCGGATTTACGGCTCCTGTTTTTGATGCTCACGGGAATGTTTTTATAGGGAGTTTTTTAAAAGGACTTATAGGATATAATTTTAAATCAACCGCCAACTCAATTAAGTTTATTGCGAGTGAAGAAAATAATATGCCTTCAGATAACGTAAAGGCTTTGGCCATTGACCTTAACAATCAACTTTGGATTGGCACTATTTATGGACTTCGAGTTTTGTATAATACCGATTCTTTTTTCTCGAATTCTAATATATCCGTTAGG
This sequence comes from Gelidibacter sp., assembly GCF_035577925.1. Classification (GTDB taxonomy): domain Bacteria; phylum Bacteroidota; class Bacteroidia; order Flavobacteriales; family Flavobacteriaceae; genus Gelidibacter. The sequence continues at coordinate 3,852 of NZ_DATJCY010000195.1, forward strand.
GAAATTGTTATCATGGATGACGGGATCCCCAAGGAACTGCTGTCGGGACAAGTAATTACTGATATTGAAGTTGATGGTTCCAATAATAAATGGATTGGTACCGGACAATCTGGCGTTTTTTATTTTTCTCCAGATGGGCAACAAACTATTCATCATTTTACAACTAATAATTCACCGTTACCTTCCAATACCATCAATGATATTTCTATCGATTCTCAGACAGGAAAAGTATATATCGCTACATCAAACGGATTGGTTTCTTTTAATTCCGGTGGTTCCAATACAGAAAGCGAATTGAATAGTGCTTTTGTTTACCCCAATCCTGTGCGACCGGAATATAATGTACTTGGTGCAGATAATTTGAATGATATTACCAAAGGCGTAAAAATTAAGGGTATTACCGAAAATGTCAATATCAAAATCACTGATATTGAAGGTAACCTTGTTGCAGAAGCGCAATCACGGGTCAATTTGAGAGCATCACGTTCCAATTATAATTTTGCCATTGATGGCGGAACAGCCGTTTGGAACGGTAAAAACTTGGCCAATAATGTCGTAGCTTCCGGCGTTTATTTAATTATGATTTCGGATTTGGATACTTTCGAAACCAAGGTTTTGAAATTGATGATCATCAGATAACAGCCTATCAAATTATGTTAGTTAAAACCGAAGCCATTGTGCTTTCCAAAATAAAATATGGCGATCATGATGTCATCGTTAAATGCTATACCAAGAACAGAGGTGTTGTCAGCTATTTATTACGCGGTGTTTTAAAAAGCAAGAAAGGCAATTCCAAAATAGCGTATTATCAGCCGTTATCACAATTAGAAATTGAAGAAAATTACAGGGCCAACCAATCTTTGCACTTTATCAGAGATGTTAAATTGGGCATTCCCTATAAAAGTATGCATACCCATGTTTTAAAATCTTCTATAGTGATGTTTTTGTCCGAAGTTCTAACCGGCGTTTTAAAGGAAGAAGAAGCTAATTTACCATTATACGGATTTTTAGAAACGTCCTTACAATGGCTGGATCACGAAACCAACTTTGCCAATTTTCATTTGTTATTTTTGCTGGAACTCTCTAAGCATTTAGGGTTTTATCCAGATGCTTCACAAGCTGGTTTTCCTTATTTCAATTTAAAGTCTGGAAGTTTTGAGTTAAAATCACAAGTGCCTTATACCGTTTCGGGCGAAAATTTAATCGTTTTGAAACAGTTGCTCACCATGAAATTTGATGCGTTGGACAATCTGAAATTGCATTCAACACAAAGGCAATCGTTATTGAATATGCTGCTTTTTTATTTTGAATTACATCTCACCGATTTCAGAAAACCAAAATCGCTCCAAGTATTAAATCAGGTGTTTGGCTGATTTTATTTTTAATATTTTCTGATACAATTAATGGCTTTTTATAGCACGCTTGCTAATGATTTGGCCGTTGGAGAGTTTCACCTTAGCGATATACGTCTGATATCCTAAAGTTTTTAAATCATATATTTCAGTAGCACTATTACCTTTCAAATTATATAATTTCCGACCTAGCACATCCATGATTTCAATCGAATTAATATTGTACCCATTGTTTACTTTGAATTGTACGCGCCCATCGCTCAATTCAACAATAGTGAGTCTATTTTCATCACTGTTGAAATCATTTATGGACAATGCTTGCTGTTTAAAACCAACAGTAAACCGCTTATCAAAATGACCCGGAATTGAAGTGAAATTATAATCTGAAGCTGATAGATTATGCTGGATATTTAGCAGATGATCTTTAAGATAAACCGTGTTTTCATTAAGAAATTTGCCCTGTAAGTTGGCAATCGATAATTTATAAAGTGTGGGTTGGGTTATCGTCGTATTAAATCCTAAGCGGATTTCTTCATCGGTATTTAAACTTGGGATGGCCTTTCCTTGAATGGCAAATTGTTTAGGGCTGCCAGAAATTTGAGTGTATAAGTTGGCTCCTAGGTTTGAAGACAAATTTCGTTCAGAATCATACATAATATCATCAACGCCGTTGGTTGCGCCATCTACATAAGCAACCAATACTTGATTAAAAACCCCATTATCTGAAGTGAGATTAATCCAAAGTCTATTGGGCACCTCGATGTTTTCAGGTCTAAAAAATTGTAAATTACTTGATGGGTCTGCCATTCGCATGGAGTTTTTAAAAGTCAAGATTCCGCCATTTGCTTTGCCAATCACAAAAAAACCTTGTCCCGAAGGAATATTGCCTGAAGGTATAATGCCACTTCCGCCGGCAATGGCACCACTTCCCGCAGTGATAATGGCATAATCATCGGTACTAAAATTGTATCTGTCTGGGCCTGGGTTTTCCTCTAATAGCAGCGAAGCGTGCGACCATAAGTAGGCTACGCCCCAAATGACCTCACTGTTGTCGTCATACACCATACTAAAATCGATGGCTGATGGATAAGGATTGCCTATAAAGTTCCAGTCATTGTCGGTAGGAATATTGTTGGTATGGATGGCGACCGAGATATTACCCGTATTAAATGCCCCATTGAATATGATGTGATCTTCTCTTGGAAAGCTACCCGAATTACTGGACGAAGATATATAACCTACCCCTGGAATCATCGGTCCAGAGGCCAATTGCCAAGCGTCATTGTTGTCATCCACTTCATCATTATTAAGATCTTCATAATTTGCAGCATCAAAGTAAAAACGTCGGCTTGGAGGTGCAAAGCCCAAAATTGACTCGACGGTGGCATTGGTTACTGGCGAGCTCCAAAATGTATAGTCATACCAGTTTTTTTTGAGAGCGGTTGTTTTATTCGCAATTGAAGTCCCAGTATTTATGGTAGAAAATGTTCCAGCATCTGGGCCATCGCCACGTTGTGCAAGAGCTCCTTTAGTTTGGATCGTGAGATTCCCGTTGACAATAACATCATTAATAATTTCCACAAAGTAAC
>NZ_DATJCY010000196.1:0-5088 GCF_035577925.1 Gelidibacter sp.
CGGGATTGGGCTGCAAAAGGCACGTTTTTGCTTGGAGTAAAAGCTGTTTTGGCCGAAAGTTATGAGCGAATTCATAGAAGTAATTTGGTAGGACTTGGTGTTTTGCCATTGCAATATCAAGAAGGTGATACTGCTGAAAAATTAGGATTGACCGGAACAGAAGCATTTACGATTTCTGGAATTTCTGATGGATTAACACCACATAAATTGGTGGACGTCAGTGCGAAAAACGACAAAGGCGAAGAGGTTAAATTTAAAGCCATTGCCCGATTAGACTCGTTGATAGATATCGAATATTACCGAAATGGTGGGATTCTTCAATATGTACTCAGACAGTTTTTGGATGCAAAATAGGAAGGGATTAACGATTTAAGATTAACGATTTTTGATTTTTTAAATATCGATTACGATAATTATCGGGAGAATGTTGATTTTTTTTGGCAACTGACAACCGACAACCGACAACTGACAACCGACAGCCGACAACTGACAACTGACAACTGACAACAGATAACCAACAACCGAAGTTTAACACCAATAAATAATAATAACAATAGAAAATATTAATATAAAAATAATTTCTAAAAAATGAAAAATCAAGAAGTTACGATTAAAACGATTGAACATGCCACACATGACGTGCTGCATATTGTAGTTGATAAACCTGATGGTGTTTCTTTTGAACCTGGTCAAGCCACCGAGATTTTTGTTGATAAATTGGGGTGGGAAAATGAAGGACGTCCGTTTACATTTACCTGTCTTCCAGAAGATAATTACCTCGAATTTATGATCAAGACCTATCCGTCGCGCAAAGGTGTAACCAATGAGCTGCTGTCTTTAAAAGCTGGTGATCATTTGATTATCAATGATATTTTTGGTGCGATTGCTTATAAGGACGAAGGTACATTTATTGCCGGGGGTGCTGGAATAACGCCTTTTATTGCAATTTTAAGAAATTTAAAAGCCCATGGTAAACTGGGAAACAACAAACTCGTATTTGCCAATAAAACAAAGGCCGATATTATTCTCGAAAAAGAACTCAGGGCGATGCTGGGCCATAATTTTATTAATATCCTTTCAGATGAAGAAGTTGATGGTATTGCCCATGGCCATATTACAGAAAGCTTTTTAAAAACTTGCGGACTTGCTTTTGACAAAACCTTTTATATATGTGGTCCGCCGCCGATGATGGAAGCGGTTGAAGGCATGTTGACCAATTTGAATGTGAAAAAAGAACAGTTTGTTGAAGAAGAATTTTGAAAATATGAAAACAATCCAGATAAAACGCATATATGACGATCCCTCAGAAAGTGATGGGTATCGTATTTTAGTGGATCGGATTTGGCCACGTGGCGTTTCAAAAGAAGAAGCTAAATTAGATGAATGGAACAAAGACTTGGCACCCTCGACCGAACTTCGAAAATGGTTTGACCATGATCCTGATAAGTTTGAAGATTTTTCCAAAGAGTACAAAAAAGAACTTGAATATAACAAGGACGAATTAAAAGCGCTCCATGACATGGCAAAATCTAAAACAGTGACCTTGCTGTATGGCGCCAAGGATGTTAAGTATAATCAAGCGGTGGTGCTAAAGGAAGTGCTTGATGACATTTGATAAAAGATTTGGATTTTTGAAATTGGGATTTCAATATCAATTAATCAATAATTGCGGTGTCTTGTTATTAAATAGATAGCCAATTCCAAACATCAGATAATTGGGTTCATGAAAATCCTTGAAACTATACCCAATGTTGAAAAACGAATTTTTTGTTGCTCTAATTTTAAGTGACAGAGCTTGGTAAGTGCCTTTAAGATCTTTTCCTTTATGAAATGCTTGGGTTCCAATCCCGAGATTGATCGTAAATAACGGCATCACATAATCCACACGTGCCGATAGTCCTAAAGCGACTTGCTGGTTCCACTCGGGTTTAAAAAACTGCTGTTCGGTTCCGACAATATAATCTTCGGTATAAACATTGGCGCTGCCATCATAAATGGCATCTACAGAAAATCCTGTGCGCAACCGATATCCCCAGTTAAACATTGGTGCAAAATAAGCGCCCACCACCGGATATTGGTGTGGAGAAGCTACATGTTGATCTAAAAAATCGACGCCTTTTCGTCGCCAAGACCCAAAGGCAACCAAATCATAACTGACATGCCGTGTGAATTTTGGACGTTGTAAAACAGCGTCGTCTTGTGATTGAATTTCCGTTTTAGAAACATCATAAACCACTCCAATCTTGCCGCCCAACAAATTCACCCCCGCATTGGGATATTTGGTGTTTCCGTTAGAAAAATGTGTAAAATCCATACCGCCAAACAGGGAAATACGATTAGCAAGTTTCCAATTTAATGAAGTACCAAGACTGATAAAAGCATTCACTTTTGAACCTACTGTAACGTTATTCGGGTTATTGTCCAGATCAAAAGGTTTCCATCCTGTTGAAATGCCAAAGTTCCATTCATAATCCAATGAAAAACGAGGAGAAACTATGGTGATTTGTGATCTTTGAAAAAGATAGGCCACTATGGGCGTACCGATTTCTTGAGCGTTGCCAAAATCGTAAATAGAAAAGCCTATACCTTGTTGCGTATTGGGGAAAACCAGATTTCCCAAAGATGCTTTAGGTAAGGAAAATGCATATTTTAAATGTCCTGATTGCTCAAATTTGTTGAAGGGATTAATATAAAGTTCATTGTTGTACATACTGGAGGGAATTACCCAAGCCGGTCGGTACTCTAATGCCAAATGATGCGAAAATGAAGTGATTTCTTTATTTAGCTTTACCGAGTCTTTCTGGTTTTCGATGTGTATGCTGCTAATCGCTTTGATTTTGGATGATTGTGCCATGCTATTTTGGCAAAATAATACGACTGTAAATAGTGAATAGAGAAGTTTAATAGAATTTCCGGACAAATTTAGCATACAATAATAACCTTAGATTCTATTTTTTATCTAATAGATACAAACTTACCAAATAGAAGTTTATTCTACAATTTAAAATGATTTTTGAACAATGGATTAAGTATAATTATTGATGATAATAGAATATCTTATATGGAGCATGTTAATTGTTCAATTCATAATTAATAATAAAGCCCGTTTTTTAGGATGGCCTCTATTGCTTTCGTTTCATGTTGAACGGCATTTTCAAATTCTTCTTGTGGCAAATTGCTATCCACACCAACAAATTTCATGGAATAGCCCGCAAGAATTTCATTAAAAATGAGTTTTACTCTATTTAAATGATAGTTGGAAGTTATGACGGTCAGTTTGAGGTTTTCCAATTTGGCGATGATGGGTTTGATTTTTACGGCATCATCAACGGTATGTGCTGATAATGCAAAGTCCAAAAAAGCATCTTCCAAAACTCCTTTTGTAAGGAGGTATTGCTTTGCATAAAAGGCATGCGCAGTTGGCGAAGTGTTGAAATGATCGCCCCATCCACCGGTACAAAGTACCAGATTCCCTTTTTGATAAATTTTTGCGCAATGGTTCAATCTACTTTTTGAGATGTTGCTTAATTCTCCTTCCGGAGAATTAAGGCTGCCCAAAACGATGAGAACTTCTTTTTTCATGATTTGTCTAATATAGTATTTGACAATACAAAAGTACTTATGCCAAAATACACATTTATCGGCATAGTTTTAATTGCTATGAAAACAATAAAGCTTCCCGTTTTTGAGAAGCTTTGTCTTTAAGATGAATAAAATCTGGATTAGAGTTTGATCAATTTTGAAGTCAATAGTTGTCCATTTTTATTTTCTATTTTGATGAGATAGATGCTTTGTTTCAAATCGGAAATGTCAAAACTATCCGATGTTGTGAAATTTCCTTTAAAGGATTTGATGTGTTTTCCGGTCAAATCGTAAATATGAAGATTACTTATTTCTTTGTTGACTTTAAACGAGCTGTTCACTGGATTTGGATAAATTGAAAAATCTGATATGTTTTCAAAAGTATCGGTGCTTAAGGTTGAAACTGCATTTCCAAAAATCCTAAATTGGCCGGGAGCAATGGTTACAGTTGCCGTGTTGTAAGTGGTGCTTCCAGAATCATCCATCAAATCATACCACGTTTGTCCCGACGGAATGGTGGTGTTCATGGTTTTTAAAGTCACATCAAAATTCGCCAAAACAATCACTTTATTTAAGCTGCTTGATGGTAAGTTGGTATCAAAAATTTCAATGATCGGAGTAAGATTATTGGAAGTGATTTTGTAATCACCTTTGAAAACGGCTTCATTGGTTTTTAGCTCAATGAGTCGTGACCAGTCCTTATAAATCTTGTTTCGATATGAATCGCCCAGCCAGTTTTGGGTCCATTGCGGTTGTGGTTTGGTGCTCAATTTACAATCGCCGTCAACTCCTCCAGGTACGTTAACGCTACCATCATTACAGGTGAAAATGGAGTTTTGCATGCCCAGTTCACCAAAATGCCAAATCATTTTCGGCCCGGGAACGGTTAAGGTTACGGCACCCAAAGCGGACATTCTTGATAATGCGGTGTTTAAATCTTTGACGTCATGCGAACTGTTGCTGCTATTGCCATATTGTAGATTTTTGTACATCAAACGCTCTTCGTCATGACTTTCGGCGTAGCCTATCACACGTGGGCCTTGAAACTGTGGTCTTGATTTATGGCCGATACCACTAATATTGGCGGTATAACCCATAGTCAATTCGTTGTAAGCATAGTTCATATTACCCCACATCATCACGCCTTTGCCTTCATTGTACTTGTAATTGGCCCATTCTTTTTCTTCATTTTCAGAACCTAAATGTTCAAAAATCACATAATGTGTTGGATCTAAAGACCAAGAGTAATCGGCATAGTCTTTTAAAACAGCCACACGATCAGCTTGGTAGGCATTGGTACAGGTCTCGTCATTTTCAGTACAGTTTTGGGTAAATCCTTTGGTCAGATCCCAACGGAAACCATCAATCTTAAATTCTTCTATCCAGTGTTTTACGACACGTTTTACATATTCTTTTGTTCTCGGATTGGAATGGTTAAAATCAGAGCCCACATTATAGCTATGTTTTGGTGTTGTATTAAAGTATGGATTTTCGGTACTTGGATCT
>NZ_DATJCY010000197.1:0-1701 GCF_035577925.1 Gelidibacter sp.
AGATATAACAAGCGAAATTCAATTTCGGCCTGGTGATGGAAACAAAAGAAAGCAATTAAAAGCCATTTTGAACAAATACAAAGATACCCATTCAAATAAGGTTTTTAAAATAATAGACGACAGAGATGTAAAGGAATGGCAAAAAGAAAGACAAGCAAAGATTAAAACTGATTATTACAGCGAGCTGCAAAATTTTTTAAAAGTGAAATTTGGCTTGGAAATTATCTTTCATAAAAGCGAAAATAATAAACCTTTCGGTTATACAGTAATTGACCATAAAAATAAAACCATCTGGAAAGGGAGTGAATTGATGAAACTGAATGAATTGTTTTTGTTTACGGATATAGAAATAAAGAAAAAGGATTTTGAGAGACTCAATAACTTCAACATCACAGATGACGAAAAGAAAAGTCTGCTCATTGATTATTTCCGATCAAAAGGAGTTCCTATTGAGGGATTTATGCTTTATGAAAAAAGCAAATCTTACACGGAAGAAGCTGCAGAAATAATCAGTAACTCAACATCCTCTGAGGGAGTTTTTATAAATGAAAATCAATTTTTTGTGGGAACACTTAAAGAAGCTGCTCAAAGTATAATTTCTGAAATAGATAAAAGTATGGAAGAACTACTCGATCCTACCTATATAAATTCGGATGAATGGGAAATTGGAAAGAAAAAAGCCATGAATAAAACCAAAAATAAAAATAAGAGATGGTAATTACTTTTGCTAATCAAAAAGGAGGGACAGGAAAAACTACAATTGCTATTGCATTTGCAAACTACCTATCTGTTAATGGTATTGGATTAAAAGTGTTCGATTGCGATTTTCAGGAATCGATACATGAAAAGTACACCTTTGATATTTCAAGTGGAAAAACCCCACTATACGATGTTATTTACCTTGATCATGATTCGATTCCGGATGTTGATAATTTAATAGAAATGAGCGATTCCGAGGAATTATTTGTTTTTGACCTTCCTGGCTCCTTGGATGTCAATTATGTTAATCTTCTTCATTATAGTGACTATTTAATAATTCCATTTGAATACTCGGATGTTTCTATGAAATCAACCATTCGTTTCAATGAATTTCTCAAAGTTATATCAGCTGAATCCCAAAGAATATTTATAAGATCAAAATTTGACAAAGGATTCAGTTACCCCAATAAAGAATCATTTGATTCTTATTTGAAGGAAGAGGCAAAGTACAATCGGCAAGTATCAATAATAGAACATCCAATTTACAAAAGAAATGTTCTGCAAACCATAGACACCTGTTCTCTTACGTATAGACAGAAAGAAGCTGTCATTGATGCATTTAAACAAGTCTTAGAATTAATAAAAACCCCAATTGTATCTTAATGAAAACATTTTTCACCTTAGTTATAGTTACTTATATCGCGTACTACGCCATTAATATTATTTATGATCTTTTTATAAAAAAGGAAAGCAAAGTGAATGATGCTGGATTGGACGAAATAGTAATTGCTGAAGAAAACTATGCGGCTCAAAATATTTCCATAGATGAGGTTGAAAGAGTTTCTCCTCCTGACAGCTTTATGATTAACGAAATGTATTCCGAAAATGGAGATGAACACGTCGATTTAGACTTAGATTTTCTAGAGAAAAAATATGAAGAAGAAGAGTTGTTAGACAATGCTTTCTCTGAAAATAGCGCCAATGAAATTGAAGAAGATGGTT
>NZ_DATJCY010000198.1:0-7757 GCF_035577925.1 Gelidibacter sp.
CGGGGCTCACCTCTTACCATTCCGAACAGAGAAGTTAAGCCCGTTTGCGCCGATGGTACTGCACCAGTGGGAGAGTAGGACATCGCCTTTCTTGGAGAGTCCCCAACAGAAATGTTGGGGACTTTTTTGTTTTGTGGAAAACCGAACCAGCGCATGACCTCCAAAGTCACAGGTTTTATCCAGGGACCATATGAAAACAACGCAATTTTTGTGTAATTTTAATTGCTGTTAAAAATAGGGTATAATGGAGGTAAATAAAGATATTGAACTAGCGTGGAATTTTGTAAACAATACCATTCAGTGCGTTTTCTTAACAGGAAAGGCCGGCACTGGAAAGACCACGTTTCTTCATAATTTGAAGCAGCAATCTTTAAAACGTATTGTAGTGGTAGCGCCAACGGGAGTAGCGGCTATTAATGCTAAAGGGGTTACGATCCATTCTTTTTTCCAATTGCCTTTCGGTCCTATTTTGCCAGATTCCGATTCCACTAACTCATCAGGATTCAATAAAAAATTCAGTAAAACAAAAATCAATATCATTAAATCCATGGATTTGCTTATTATTGATGAGATAAGTATGGTGCGTGCCGATGTATTGGACGGCATTGATAAGACGTTAAAAAGATTTAGAGATAGAAGTAAAGTGTTTGGAGGCGTTCAGGTGTTAATGATTGGTGATTTACAACAACTGTCGCCTGTTATTAGAGAGGATGAATGGCAACTGTTGAAACCGTATTATCAAACTGGATATTTTTTCAGTAGCTATGCTTATCAGTCCTGTAATGCAGTTACTATAGAGCTCAGGCATATTTATAGACAGGAAAATCCTAAGTTTATTGAAATTCTCAACGAAATCAGAAACAATACGCTTTCAGAAGCCGCTGCGAATGAATTGAACAAGCGTTATATCAAAGATTTTAGACCCGATCCAAAAGAAGGGTATATTGCGTTGACCACGCATAATAATAGAGCGGAACAAGTTAATAATGCCGAATTGGAGGCTTTGACCTCAAAGGCATATATCTATAAAGCAAAAGTGTCAGGAAACTTTCCGAACCATGCTTTTCCAAATAGTGAGCAACTGCAATTAAAGGTGGGTGCGCAGGTGATGTTTATCAAGAATGATAGCTCGCCCGAAAAACGCTACTTTAATGGAAAAATAGGCAAGGTCATTTTGTTAGACAAAGATGAAGTGATCGTGAAATGTCCTGATGATGACTATAACATTGTTACTACTCCGGAAGAATGGGAGAATATCAATTATTCTGTACATCCTGAAACCAAAGCCATCACAGAGGATAAAATCGGGTCGTTCACTCAAATACCATTGCGTTTGGCTTGGGCCATTACCATACATAAAAGTCAGGGTCTGACGTTTGAAAAGGCTATCGTTGATGCACAAGGAGCGTTTGCACATGGACAAACTTATGTGGCTTTAAGCCGATGTAAATCGTTGGAAGGACTCGTTTTAAAAAGTAAAATTGATTCTAGCCAAATTATTAATGATCATCAGGTCAGTGCGTTTACGAAATTATCTACTGAGAACCAACCCGATGAAAACTCTTTAAATTTAGCAAGGAAAGCTTTTCAACTCGAATCCATTCATGAAATATTTGATTTTTATGAATTCTTAAATCCGGTTAATCGCCTGTTGGACATTTTCTATAAAAATAGAGGTAGTATTCAGGGAAACGTCGAGTTGCCGTTGATAGCCATGAAAGACGGCATTACCAATCTGTTAAAAGTCAGTACTAGTTTTAATGTGCAATTAAAGCAAATTGCTGATGTTGATGATTTGCCTGAAGTCCAAAATTCTATTCAAGACCGATTTAAAAAGGGTATTGCTTATTTCAAATCGGAAACCGAGAAGTGTATTGTCATTCCTTTAAAATCCTTTAATTACGCCACCGATAATAAAGCGATTGAATTGGATTTGATTAAAAGTTTAGACATTATAGAAGAGTTCCTCGCGGCTAAACTTTCATATTTTAATGGATTGGCAGAAGGTTTTTCTATACAACAGTTTTTGGAGTTAAGGGCTAAATCGGTTTTTTTGACCAAGGACAAACCTAAAAAGTCAAGAGCATCGGTTATTGATGGTACTGTCAATATTGAATTATTTGAAATGCTACGCGAATTAAGAAATCAAATTGCCGATGAAAATGATCTGATTCATTATCAAATTTTCACACAAAAAGCATTATACGAAATCTGTGAAAAGCTTCCGGTTACTAAAAAACAACTTTTGGAGATCAATGGTTTTGGGAAAATTCGTGTTGAGAAATATGGCGCTCAAATTCTTGAGGTCATAAAAGCGTATTGCGAAGAAAACGATATAGAAACCGATGACACCATTGTTTTTGAGAAAGAAACAGTACCAAAAAAAACATTTCAAAAAGGCGAATCCGATAAAATATCTTTGGAATTATTCCAATCCGGAAAGACCATTTCGGAAATTGCTTCGGAACGCGAACTTGCGGAAACAACAATCTTCGGGCACTTATCTAAGTTTGTGAATACTGGTGAAATTAAAATAGGCGCGTTGATTTCAGAAGATCATTATAACGAACTGTTAGAAAATATTCCTAAACATACCTTTGAAAATCTTTCAGATTTAAAGAATCAGTTGGATCAGAAATATCAATATCATGAAATCAGGTTGGTTTTGAATAGTATGAAAAAAGATTAGGAGGATTTTTTTAAAGAAATCTCATTCCTTTAATATTTAGATCATAAAAAAAAGACCCAACCTAAGTTGAGTCTTTCGTAAATATATCTGAAAATACTACTATTCCTTAATAAGATTCCTTGAAATCACGATTTTCTGAATTTCTGATGTACCTTCATATATCTGTGTGATTTTGGCATCGCGCATCAATCGCTCTACATGATACTCTTTAACAAAACCATTGCCACCATGAATTTGGACGGCTTCAACGGTGTGCTGCATCGCCACTTTTGATGCAAATAATTTTGCCATAGCACTCGAAACGTCGTAGTTGTTACCTTGATCTTTATCCCAAGCCGCTTTCATGACCAAATGTCTGGCCGCTTCAATATCTACGTACATGTCGGCCAATTTAAAAGCGATGGCCTGATGGTTGCAAATTTCAGTTCCAAAAGCTTTGCGCTGTTTTGAATATTTAAGGGCTAATTCATAAGCACCCGCAGCAATTCCTAGGGCTTGCGCAGCAATACCAATACGTCCGCCAGAAAGTGTTTTCATGGCGAAACGAAATCCAGAACCGTCCTCACCAATTCTATTTGCTTTAGGTACTTTTACATCGTTAAACTGAAGCGTGTGTGTATCACTTCCTCTAATGCCTAGTTTATCCTCTTTAGGTCCAATTTCAAAACCTGGCATTCCTTTTTCAAGAATGAAGGCGTTAATGCCGTGTGAGCCTTTGTGTTTGTCAGTTTGGGCAATGACCAAATAGACATCGGCACGTCCGCCACTGGTAATCCAGTTTTTGGTACCATTAATAATATAATGGTCGCCTTTATCAATCGCTGTGGTTGTTTGTGAGGTGGCATCACTTCCGGCTTCTGGTTCGCTTAAACAAAATGCTCCAACATATTCTCCAGTTGCTAACTTTGTTAAATATTTTTGTTTTTGCTCTTCGTTACCATAAGTTTCAAGGCCATAGCAAACCAAAGAATTATTGACGGAAACGATTACCGAAGCTGAAGCATCGATTTTGGACAATTCCTCCATGATTAATACATACGAAATAGCGTCCATCCCACTTCCACCATATTTAGGGTCAACCATAATCCCTAGAAAACCCAGTTCGCCCATTTTTTTGACAAGGGATTGCGGAAATTCTTGCTTATTATCACGTTCAATAACACCTGGAAGGAGTTCGGTATTGGCAAAGTCGCGAGCGGCGTCACGAATTAATTTGTGTTCTTCGGTTAACGTAAAGTCCATATTGTAAAATAATTGTTGATATATTAAAAAACGATCCCAAATATAAGGTTTTACTGCTATTTTTTCAATTTGAATGGCTATTTTTACGCTTATGATTAAAAATAACTACAACGTTATAGGTGTTATGTCTGGTACGTCCTTAGACGGGATAGATTTGGCACATTGTGTTTTCACCTATTCTGATGGATGGACTTTTAAGATTTTAGAGTCAGAGACTTTTCCTTATCCCTCTTTTTGGGTCGGAAAACTAAGGGATTTAGTGACGTTTTCAATGTCAGAGCTCCGACAGTTAGATGAAGATTATACCTATTTTATAGCACAAGTGATCGGTCAGTTTATCCAAAAACATGCACTTACTAATCTGGATGCCGTTTGTTCCCATGGGCATACGGCGTTGCATCAACCAGAAAATGGATTGACTTACCAAATAGGGAATTTACCAAAGCTCGCAACACTTTTAAATGAAGTTGTCGTGTGCGACTTTAGGGTTGAAGATGTTGCTTTGGGTGGCCAAGGTGCACCATTGGTGCCAATTGGTGATCGGCTGTTGTTTTCGGAATATGATTATTGTTTGAATTTGGGCGGTTTTGCAAATATATCTTCTGAAATTCATGGTCAACGGATCGCTTATGATGTGTGCCCTGTGAATATTGTTCTTAATTATTATGTGTCCAAATTGGGACTTGACTATGATGATGGCGGAAGAATTGCAGCTTCTGGAAAAATCAAAGATTTATTGCTAGAACAATTGAACGGACTGGATTTTTATAAGGCCTCACCTCCAAAGTCTTTAGGATTGGAATGGGTGAAATCTGAAGTTTTCCCTTTGATTGATTCGTATCAATTAAATGTCATCGATATATTAAGAACGTTTGTTGAACACTGTGCCATTCAGATTGCAAATCAAATTAGTTCTAAAAATAAAGTTTCTGTCCTAACAACAGGAGGCGGCGCTTTTAATACTTTTTTCATGGATCGTTTGTCTGATAATACCCACCATAACATTGTTATTCCTGAGAATTCAATAATAGAATACAAAGAAGCACTCATATTTGCATTTTTGGGTGTTTTAAAACTTCGAAATGAATTTAATTGCCTGAGCAGTGTTACAGGTGCATTAAAGGACCATAGCTCGGGTAAAATTTATTATTCGTAAAATATTTGTGAATTTAATTCAAAGAGATTTATAGTTTTTTATATTTGTTGCACAATGTTAAAAAAGTATATTTTTATTATGCTACTCAAACATTAAAAATGAACATTGCAAGAAGATAGAGTTACCTTTTATTTACCAATAAAAATTTTAAGAAATTAAATAGCCAGTCATTCTATTTTTCTGGTATCTGAAAAATATGCATTGCTAGTGCTTGTTGGATTTTGTTGTGTATAATAGTTTTTAGATTTAGAAGATAAATTATATTTTAAATAAACATACTTTAGCATTGTATTAAACGTTATACTCTAGCTATATAAATTTTATGATAATACTTATGATATTAAGCAGTACTTTACAAGAGGTTGTAGAACTTGTTCCAGAGCAAGAATCGGTTGAAAAAACATTATCAATTATTGAATTGATAGCAAGTGGAGGAACTGCTGGGATGGTTATCATCGCAATTTTGTTTGTCTTGTTGGTCTTTGCCATTTACATTTATTTTGAAAGACTTTTTGCCATAAAGGCCGCATCAAAAATAGATTCAAATTTTATGAATCAAATAAAGGATCATGTGAGTAACGGTAAAATTGATTCAGCCCAAATTTTATGTGCTCAAGTTAACACGCCGGTGTCCCGCTTAATCAACAAAGGCATCAGTCGAATAGGAAAGCCGTTGGAAGATATTGGCACGGCACTTGAAAGTGCTGGACGATTGGAACTGTATGAATTGGAGCGAAACGTTAGTGTTCTTGCTACCATTTCGGGAGTAGGGCCAATGATTGGTTTTTTGGGAACGGTAATCGGGATGATCTTATCCATTTTTGAAATTGCCAATGCCGGTGGCCAAATAGATATTAAATTATTGGCAGATGGTCTTTATACGGCCATGACCACCACGGTTGCAGGATTGATAGTTGGGATTGTTGCCTATATGGCCTATAACCACTTGGTGGTTAAAACCGATAAGGTGGTCTATCAGATGGAAGCTAATTCATTAGAGTTTTTAGATCATCTTAATGAGCCTATATAATTTGATTAGAACCAGTTTGTGATAATTCGTATTTATGAATATAAGAGGAAGAAATAAAGTAACACCAGAATTCAATATGTCATCTATGACCGATATTGTCTTTTTGTTATTGATATTTTTTATGTTGGCATCAACCTTGGTAACTACCAATGCCATTGATATTTTGTTGCCAAAAGCTGATGGCAAAACTGAGAATAAAAAATCAGTGGCCGTAAGTATTACAAAGGATCTGAATTATTATATCGATCAAAAATTGGTTGGTGAAAGCGTTTTGGAACTCGAATTGAAAAATCTATTGGCCAATCAACAAGAACCAACCATTGTTTTAAGAGCAGAAAAATCGGTTGCTGTTGAGAATGTAGTCAAAGTGATGGACATTGCCAACAGAAATAAATTTAAAGTTATTTTGGCAGTAAAGCCTAATTAGTATGAAGTTTTTAGAAACCAAACATCAACGCAATTCAGCAAAAATTACCACGCTTATTGTGGTGATTCTGTTTTTGCTGCTTTTTGTGGTTGGTCCACCATATATGGATCCACCTCTGGAATACGGTGTTGCGGTTAATTTTGGGACTTCAGACGTGGGCAGTGGTAAAGTTCAACCTTTGGAACCTATTAAGTCCGAACCTAAAGAAGTTATTACTGAGCCTGTTGTTAAAGAATCAAAAGTTGAAGAAACAAAGGCCGAACCAAAAAAATCGGAGCAACCATCGGAAAAGGTATTAACCGCCGATAATGCCGAGGCTATTGCCATGAAAAAGCAAAAGGAAGCCGCCGATGCCAAAGCCAAAGCGGAGGCTGATGCCAAAGCAGAAGTAGAACGTGCCCAACGAGCAAGAGAAGCAGCCGAAGCCAAAAAGCGTCAAGAAGAAGCTGATAAAAGGGCAAAATTGGATGCGTTGATAGGTGGCGTTAAAAAATCAGATGGAAAAGTTGCCGGAGGTGAAGGTGATGATTCCAAAGCTGGAGATAAAGGTCAACTGGATGGTGATCCGTATGCGCCGAGTTATTTTGGTGAACCGGGTACCGGAAGTGGTGGTAGCGGAACAGGATATGGTTTAAGGGGTAGAGGACGACCTTCTAACAGTAAAGTTGTTCCTGATTGCAATGAAGAAGGGCGTGTTGTTGTCGAAATCCATGTCAATAGAGATGGCCGCGTGGTAAATGCCATTCCAGGAAAGAAAGGAACAACAGGAAATATTTGTTTGTATGAAGCTGCAAAAAAAACAGCATTGACCTATAAATGGCCTGCTGATCCAAAAGCACCTTCTTCGCAAATAGGTTTTGTGAAAATAGATTTTAGCGTTACCCAATAAAATGACTTATCAAGATACTGTCAATTGGATGTTTCAGCAGTTGCCCATGTATCAAAACCAAGGTAAAACGGCTTATAAAGCTAACTTGGATAATACATTACAATTTGTAGAACATCTGCATCATCCCGAAAGTAATTTTAAAAGCATTCATGTGGCCGGAACCAACGGAAAAGGCTCCACAAGTCATATGTTGGCTTCTATTTTACAAGAATCCGGTTATAAAGTAGGACTTTATACATCACCACATTTAAAAGATTTTAGAGAACGTATTAAGATCAATGGCAAGGAAATAAGCGAAGCTTTTGTTGTTGATTTCATCAAAAA
>NZ_DATJCY010000199.1:0-2344 GCF_035577925.1 Gelidibacter sp.
TGTAGGTATTGTAGAGGATTTTACACCAGGATCTCTTAAAAATGAAAAAAACCCTACCGTCATCCTTGCCGAAAAGGAAGTTAATTATGGTGGCATGCTTGTACGGATTCAGCCGGGAAAAGAAAAAGAAGTGGCCGCTGCTGCCCATACATTGCTTAAAGAATTCTATCCTGAGAAATCACCAGATATCAGATGGGTAGATGACATACTTGCTCTGCAATATAAAGCAGAAGGCAAATTGCAAAAACTGTTTACTTTTTTTAGTTCTCTAACGATGTTATTGGCGGCTTTGGGCATTTTCGGATTGATTGTTCAGGCAACAGCACAAAGGGTTAAGGAAATTGGAGTTCGTAAAGTATTGGGAGCTTCTGTCGTTTCGATCATCAAGCTGTTTTCTATCGATTTTGTAAAACTTATTCTCATTTCGCTAATTATTGCATCGCCCATTGCATGGTGGTTGATGAATAAATGGCTTATGGATTACTCAAATCGAATACAAATTACTTGGTGGGTATTTGGCGTAGCAGGTTTTATTTCCCTAACCATTGCTCTGATTACGATAAGTTTTCAGTCGATAAAAGCTGCCATGGCAAATCCGGTGAATAGTTTAAGGGATGAATAAATTATACCTAATAGGTTTCCAACCTGATAGCTCGGGACTGTTAGGTTTGTAAACGCTTTAGAAACAAGATAAATTTTTAAAATGAACATATTAATAGAAACTGAAAGATTAATCTTAAGAGAAATACTTCCAACAGACATTGACGGAATGTTTGAACTTGACTCTGACAAAGATGTTCATAGATATTTAGGAAATAATCCTGTAACTAATAAAGAAGAAATTGTTAGTGTGATAAACTTTATTAGACAACAATACCATGATAACGGCATTGGACGCTGGGCTATAATTGACAAAAATACAAACCAATTTATGGGCTGGGGCGGACTAAAATTTGTCACCGACTTGACAAACAATCATAAAAACTACTATGACCTTGGTTACAGATTAATAAAGAAATATTGAGGAAAGGGAATTGCGACAGAAGCAGCAATAGCTTCCTTGCGCTATGCTTTTGACAAACTCAATACGGATGAAGTTTATGCCATGGCAGACTGTAATAATAATGGTTCTAACAAAATTTTGGAAAAAGTTGGACTGAGTTTTATTGAGAAATTTGAACTTGATGGTATTGAACATAATTGGTTTAAAATAACCAAAACGGAATACGAAAATAATAAGCTATACCAAACCTAACAGGTTTTTATCAGAATTATCTAACATTCAAAAAATGAGAGGGAACATTAAAATACTGTTGATGTCTATGATTTTAACAGTTTTAGCTTGTGGGAAAAAAGTAGATACCAAAAGTTTAGTAGAAAATAAAACAGCTGAATTAGAGGTTGATAAAGTAAAACAAGAAAAAATAGTCGAAAAATATCTAAAAAACGGAGCTTGGAAACACGAGTTGTATTCAAGAGAATGGCAAGAAGAAATAGATAAAGGACTTCAAGAAGATAGCACCATAGCCTATTTATGGCAACAAAAGGCTATGCCCATGTTTAAGCAAGCAAAATATGAAGCGGGCATGGTGTATATTGATAAAGCTGTGAAATATGACCGACAACGCTATCAAGATTATCGGGCATTTATAAAGTGCATTTTTGCCAAAACCTATCGTGAGGCTATTGCAGATTTTGAGGATTATAAAGAGCGTTTTGGTTATAGTTATGTAATGGACCATTCTTATGATTTTTATATTGGACTCTCTTATTTACAACTTAACGAATTTGAAAAAGCAGAAGCAGTTTTTCAAAAGGATTATGATTATCAGCTAAATAAGCATGGTAAAGATTGGCTTCATCATGTGGACTTGTTTTATTTTGGAATTAGTAAATACGAGCAAAAAAATTATCAAGGTGCCATTGAAGTTTTTGACCAAGCTTTAGAGATTTATCCAAGTTTTTCTGAAGTTCAAATTTTCAAAGCAGATTGTTTACGAAAGATTGGAAAAAAAGAAGAAGCAATAGAACTTCAGAAACTGGGAGCGGTAAATGGAAGAAATGGGCATACGATAAATGAAGCGAATGCAATTTATGAAAGATATCCTTATCAAATACGATGGTATTAAAAACCGAATAACACCTTAAAAACTAAACCAGACCTAGCAGGTTGTCAAAACCTGTTAGGTTTATAAAAAAATATAATTATGATCAGAAATTATTTTAAAATCGCTTGGCGAAATCTTCAGAAAAACAAGGTTTTAGGTGGCATCCAAATCTTGGGATTGGCGGTAGCTATTGCCACGGCTACGTTGTTGTATCTCACGTCGATGTATGAGTTTTC
>NZ_DATJCY010000200.1:0-7162 GCF_035577925.1 Gelidibacter sp.
AATTTTTTTCCGTTGGAATCGTCACTTTTTAGGGCTTTGATAAAATAATCCAAATGGTTTTTTAGTCTTACTTTTTCTTCGGTAATGTCAAACTTTTCGATATAAAAAACCAATTCCTGTTCAAATCGGTTTTCATCAACTTTTTCCTTTAAGTCGGCAACACCTTTGTGCAAACGTTCTCTTACGCCTTCAATGCGCTCAGGATCCATGGCAATAACTTTATCAAGAAGATCTGAAATATTTTTCACACGATCCACAAATTCAGATTCCAAACTTTTTCCCTCGTCCAATCGGTATTGTTGTATTTTATCTATTGCATTATTGATTTCGTTAGCAATAAGATGCCATTCGTCCTCATCAATTTCATCCCTTTCGGTGGTTATGGCATCGGGTAGGCGAATGGCCATTTTCAATAATTCAGTTTCGTCGCCATCAACGACTTCCTTCAATTGCTTGATGTATTGTTTTACAACTGTTTTGTTGATTTGTGTGGAGGTTTCTTCACCGGTAATTTCCATGAACAATGAAAAATCGACTTTGCCACGTTCAAGTTTTGAGGCAATTAATTTTCGAACATCTAATTCTTTTTCTCTATATAAAGAAGGCATTCGGGTATTCAGATCGAGGCTTTTACTGTTAAGCGATTTAACCTCAATGGAGATTTTTTTAGTTGGAAGCTGTAGTACAGTTTTCCCGTATCCTGTCATGGAATGTATCATGGACGTATTTTAAAAGTTGCACAAAGATAATGAAAATCATGAGTTTTAATTGGTTAATAACTGAGGCGAAATACGACAGAAGGATTAAAAACTTCTAAATTTGCAATCTTATAATTACTAACCTGATAATAGCAATTTTAATTATAGCAGAAATTTAATTTTTGGATTGTGCTATGTTATAAAATCTAATATCTTTTTTTTCTTAAATATATGTACTTTAAAAATTTTGAAATCCGTTGGAGTGATGTTGACGCTAATAGACATTTGGCCAATTCGGCATATGTTAACTTTATGAGCCATACGCGAGTGGCTTTTTTTGAAGACCATAACTTTTCATTGTCCAATTTGGTAAAGTACCAGATTAGCCCTGTCATTTTTTACGAACATATTTATTATTTTAAAGAAGCTTTTTTAGGAACACCAATACGCGTAAGCCTTGAAATAAAAGGATTAAGTGAAGATGGTATGTTTTTTATGATTGAGCATAATATATATAATCATAAAGGCGAAAATCTGGCCAATTGCGAGCTTTTGGGCGCTTGGATCAATTTAGAAACTCGCTCATTAACGCCTTTGCCAACTGAGTTTTTGACTGAAATGGAAACCTTTCCGAAATCGGAAGATTTTAAAATATTGACCAAAGACGATACGCGAAAATTCGGAAAAAAGCCAATTAATTTACAGTCTTAATGGCTGTGAATGGCATGTTTTGCAGCTTCGACTGTTTTAGCACTGTTTCCAATAAAAATCTGATCGTTATAGATAATTACAGGTCGGCTCAGAAAGGTATAATGCTCCAGAATGTGTTTTTTAAAATCTTTTTCCGTTAGATTTTGGTCTTTAAGACCTAAGGTTTTATAAAGTTGTGCCCGCTTGCTAAACAAAGCTTCATAGCTGCCAGAAAGTTTGTGAAGTTCTTCTAACTGTGTTTCTGTAATCGGTTCGCTTTTAATGTCCTGCATGATAAAATCAGAAGGTAAATCTAAAGTTTTTATTATTCGCGTGCAGGTGCTGCAGGTTTTTAGGTAATATATTTTTTTCAAAATAAAAAGGTAATGAGGATTGGGATATTGGGCGTTTTAAGGCTCTATTTTCAATAGATTTTTGATTTCACTGTAAGGCATTATTATTTTTGTTATGCCTTGGGCATAAGATGCTATTTCATAATTGTTGTATAAAAGTACTAGGCCGTTTTTGGTAAAACCGATATTGGCTGGTAATTGAAAACCTTCTCCAAAGAAAAAATCTTCCATAAGTTCATCGTCATCTTTTGGTTTTGTCTGTTCATTAAATGCTTTTTCAGCCTCTTTTGTGAATTGTGTAAAATCGCTGATCAGGTCATTGTGTTTTAAAAGCTTTCCAGTTTCAGGATCAAAGTTCAGGAATGTAATGCCACCATTGCCATGCGCGCCACCAGTATCAACATACGATTGTAGACTGATGCAAAGAATTTCAGGAGATTCATACTCCACTTGGCCATCAATCTTTACTTCCCAACGTTGGCTACTGTCTTGAAAATCGTTTTTAAAAGCTTTGAATTCGTTGTCAAATTCTGAAATAGCCTCAGAAACGGAGATATTGTTATCTGGTGTTTCAGACATGTTCATAAGATTGGCAATGAGGTGCTCGATGTGTTGATTTATGTTTTCGGAAACAGCTTTTGTGCCAATTGCCTTTGGATAATTAATGTTAAATATAGCGTCGGAAGATTTTTCGATATGTTGGGTTTCAAAGTTTAATTTGACCGTTTCATTACAGCTTAAAAGCGTTAAAGCAATTAATAAAATAAGACTCGTTTTCTTCATGACTTGAGGTTTTATTTAGAATTGAACAAAGGTATTACATCCTTTTGTAACCAGCGAATTTAAGGTTAAATTTGTTGCTGATAAGATATTCTTCCTATGAAATTCAATACAAAAACCATTCATGGCAATCAGGAGCACGACAAAGCTTATGGCTCAGTAATGCCACCCATATATCAAACTACAACCTACGCGCAATCTACACCAGGCGCGCATAAAGGCTATGGTTATTCGCGTAGTGCGAACCCAACCCGAACGGCTTTAGAAAATTCGTTGGCCAGTATTGAAAACGGCACGCATGGTTTGGCTTTTGGATCGGGAATGGCTGCGATAGATGCTGTTGTGAAGCTTTTAAAATCGGGTGATGAAGTGATTGCAACCAGTGATCTTTATGGTGGAACATACCGATTGTTTACAAAGATTTTTGAGGATTTTGGGATTAAATTCCATTTTATAGAAATGGATAACGCCTCAAAACTGGAAGCTTATATCAATGTCCAAACAAAGCTCATTTGGATTGAAACACCAACCAACCCGATGATGAATATTATTGACATTAAGGCGGTTGCGACCATTGCCAAAAAACATAATATTTTATTAGCGGTTGACAATACGTTCGCGACGCCATATTTACAACAACCTTTAGATTTGGGTGCGGATATTGTCATGCATTCTGCCACAAAATATTTGGGAGGGCATAGTGATGTTGTGTTGGGAGCACTTATTGTGAAGGATAAAGATTTAGCCCAAAAACTGTATTTTATCCAAAATGCCAGTGGTGCTGTTTGCGGACCACAAGATAGTTTTTTGGTTTTACGAGGGATCAAAACCTTACATGTTAGAATGCAAAGGCATTGTGAAAACGGGAAAGCTGTAGCAGAATATTTAAGGAACCATCCAAAAATTGAAAATGTGTATTGGCCAGGGTTTGAAGATCATCCCAATCATATTATTGCCAAAGAGCAAATGAAAGATTATGGAGGTATGGTTTCTTTTGTTGCCAAGGGAAATAGCTATGCAAATGCCATAAGAATTGTTGAAAATCTAAAATTGTTTACTTTGGCAGAATCTTTAGGTGGCGTAGAATCGCTTGCAGGACATCCAGCCAGTATGACCCACGCCAGTATTCCAAAAGAAGAACGTGAAAAAACAGGTGTTGTGGATGCCTTGATCCGGTTGAGTGTTGGCATCGAGGATATTGATGATTTGATTGCCGATTTAGAGCAAGCAATAGGCTAACTAATTCAGGTAAAAAATATAGCCGAAATTAAGCCATATCAAATGATCATTGGCTTTGTTGGATGGCAATTTATGATTTAACCCATCCACTTTATCGCTAAAGTAGCGTTGCCATCTTAAATCGAGCACCAAATCGGACATACGGCTCAATTTATAGCGTGTGCCAATACTTCCTACGATAGAAAATGTGGCACCTACTTCTGTCACAATAAAATCGGTATCTTCTTTTCCATTAGGATATCGCCATGGATCAAAAAAGTTATAAAGATTGTTGACGTCATTGTCACCATAGCTCGTAAACACTTCTGGCGAAAATAATGTATAATGAACACCTAAGCTTACATAAGGCGCAAAAGCACCGATGTCATAAGAAAATTCCTTAACACTAAATGGGAAGTACTCCAATTGCATTCCAACATCAAGGTTGTTTGCTCGGCCAGTGTGCGCTTTGAGTTTTTTTGCATTTTCACTGGTACCTTCAGCCCATTGGCCAAAATGTTTTAAGTTGGTCCAGTTCCAGGAAATCTCACTTCGGATCCTAAAGTGATCGTTAAAATAAGAGTATCTCATAGGACCTCTAGTTCTGTAATCGAAATTCATATAATGGACAAAACCAATCCCAAATCCAGTATTTCCCATCGTGCTCTCTAGGTCACGGCGTTCGCCAAAATCGGATTGGAAGACTACCGGTCCGAAAACCACACCTATTTCATTGGAGAACCAGTTTTGAGCAAACCCCGTTGAAATACCCATCATGAATAACATTATAATAGTGAACTGTCTTAGATCAAACATCATATAGGTTTGTTTGTTTTTAGGGGAGTTGGCCTTAACAAATATATGAAAACAGATTTAACTTCCAAACAAAACATTCATAACGTGAAGGTTGTGTACAGCATGTTTTCAGCCATTGAGATATTGATTTTTTAGGGCCTAAAATGCCTTCGAAATATGCTAAATAAACAACCAGAACCAATCAAATTATGAATTTCATAATTATATGGATCGTTCACTCTAGTTCATTGATAAAAATTTACAAAAACAATTGATTTGACGTATATTTGTGGGTTAACATGGATTAATCTTTGACAATAATGCAATATATGAGAGAAAAAATTGATTCCTTTTTAAATTACGTAGAAAAAAATAATAGTCATGAACCTGAATTTTTACAAGCTGTGCATGAAGTGGCAGAAACCATATTGCCTTTTATAGAAGCTAACCCAAAATATCGCGGTAAAATGCTGTTGGAGCGGATGGTTGAGCCTGAGCGTACTATTATTTTTAGAGTGCCGTGGGTTGATGATAAGGGAAATATCCAAGTCAATAGAGGGATTCGGGTAGAGTTCAATTCGGCCATAGGACCGTTTAAAGGCGGTTTGCGATTTCATCCTACGGTAAATTTGAGCATTCTTAAGTTTTTGGGTTTTGAGCAGACTTTTAAAAATGCGCTTACAACCCTTCCGATGGGTGGCGGAAAGGGTGGTTCTGATTTTGATCCGAAAGGGAAAAGTGACCATGAAGTGATGCGTTTTTGCCAAGCGTTTATGAATGAATTGTACCGACATATTGGTGCAAATACCGATGTTCCAGCGGGAGATGTTGGCGTGGGACCACGCGAAATAGGCTATATGTTTGGACAATATAAAAAACTGCGCAATGAGTTTACGGGAATTTTGACAGGGAAAGGCATTGGTTACGGTGGTTCGCTGATCCGGCCGGAATCAACGGGATACGGCTGTGTTTATTTTGTGAACAGTATGTTGGCAGTTCAAAATGATAGTATTGAAGGAAAAACCGTAGTTATTTCAGGATCAGGAAACGTGGCGCAATATGCTTGTGAAAAGGCTACAGAATATGGCGCAAAGGTATTGACCATGTCCGATTCGTCAGGTTATATTTACGATCCGGAAGGTATCGATGCCGATAAATTGGCATTTATAATGGATCTCAAAAATGTGAGACGCGGACGAATAAGTGAATATGCAGACGTTTATAAATCGGCAACTTTTCATCTTGGAAGACCTTGGTCCGTGCCTTGCGATATTGCATTGCCATGCGCCACACAGAACGAGTTGGATGTTGAGGAAGCCAAAATACTTATTAAAAACAAAGTGATTTCGGTGGCAGAAGGCGCCAACATGCCATGTACGCCAGAAGCTATAGCCGCATTTCAAAAAGCTAAAGTTTTATTTGGCCCTGGTAAAGCTGCCAACGCTGGTGGTGTGGCAACTTCAGGATTGGAAATGAGCCAGAATGCTTTAAAACTTTCGTGGGATAGAGAGAAAGTAGATGGAAAATTGGTGGATATAATGGAAAACATCCATCAATCATGTGTAACGTATGGCAAGCAGGAAGATGGATTTATAGATTATGTAAAAGGAGCAAATATTGCGGGTTTTGTCAAAGTTGCCGATGCAATGCTGGCGCAGGGGGTGGTTTAAAATATCAATAATTATTAAAGATCTTATTTTCAGGATTTTAATTATTTATTAAGTCAATAAG
Source organism: Gelidibacter sp. (assembly GCF_035577925.1). Classification (GTDB taxonomy): domain Bacteria; phylum Bacteroidota; class Bacteroidia; order Flavobacteriales; family Flavobacteriaceae; genus Gelidibacter. The sequence goes on from NZ_DATJCY010000200.1 coordinate 6,266, forward strand.
ATTACGTTCTACAATTTCAAAAATCACAATGTCTGGTTGGATTTTTTCAATTAACGAATTATCAATTATATAATTTCTGACATATACAGTTTCGCCAAAACTTTCATTAAAAAAAGGTATCCACGCATCCGCAAAGGAATCGCAATGCATTATTAGCTTTAAATTGTTTGTCGGATTCGTAAAATGTCTAAAGGTATACACAGCTGAAAGCGTATCAACTTTTGATGGTTTGATTTTTTTTAGTACTAAACTTTCTTCATCACTATTTTTATTAAGTATCGGCATCAAATCTCCTTTAAAGAGTGTTGTCGTCATTCGATAATCTGAACGTGGAATAGGAGCAATGTCAAAATCCTTTCCAATCATCTTTATAGTTTCGGAATAACCTAAAAAAGCACCATAATCGTTCCAGTGCGAATCCGTTTTGTGATATAGAGGAAGATCATTCTTTTTGGACATTAAAAGTGTTTCTGGCGAAATAATCTTTAAGTCCGAATGCGTTTTTAAATGCTGTTGTAGCTGACTTAATCTTTTAGTGCGTGGCGTGAGTTGAAACGGTAAGTGTTCTTTGTAAATGCTTTGTTTGTTAGGTGGAACTACAATATAAAATTCAATTTTTTTTAAATTGAGATGTTGTTTTATTTTACGGAGTTTTTGGGTAATTGCATCAAGTTCAGCATTTGTAAAAGGCACATTTCCAAAAGAATCATTTAAAATATCATTATAGGAATTGCCTAAAAAGTACCAGCCCTCTTTACCTTGTACAACTTCATTGGGAAGCGGATGATCATTAAGGATTTGAGATTTAAAGTTGATATACATATTTGTAAAAGTCAATTTTAATCCAAGGTTATTCACATAATAATTCTTGAAATCGGAAATATAAAGCTGTGGGTT
>NZ_DATJCY010000201.1:0-2192 GCF_035577925.1 Gelidibacter sp.
GCCAAGAGTAATAAAACAAAAAGCCCAAAGAAACCATGGTCACCAAAACATTGATGACCACATTGCCCACAATCTGATTAATAACCCGCTGTACACGTTGGGTATCATTTAAACGTGCCACCAACTCCCCAATTTTACGAGTATCGAAAAATGGTTTTGGCAAATTAAGCAATGATGAATAAAAACTATCTACAATACGGTTATTGAAATCTTTGCTTTGGCTGATTAAAAAATAATCCCTTAATGCTGCAAACAGCACTCTAACCAGCAATAAAAAACCTACTAAAGCAATGCTCGTAATTAACTTAGTTAAGTTTTTTGAGGGCAAAATATCATCGATCAATTTTTGGGAAAATATGGCCATGACCATACCTAAAACTGCCATACCCAAACCCAACAGCACACTAAAGGAAATTAATCTATAATCTTCCTTTAATAATTTTAAGAACCATTGTTTTTTGTTTCGGTTATGAGTTTCGGTTTTTACAAACTCATTATTAGGCGAGAGCGTTAAACAGGTTTTAGATTTCCAAATACTTTCCAGCTCGTCTTTAGAGTAAGAAACAATACCTTTAGCAGGATCTCCTATAATAAACTTGTCGTTTTTGTAGCCATAGCACACCACATAATGCTGCAATCGGTCTTCAATAACTACATGTAATATTAAAGGTGCTTTATGATCTATTAAGGCTTGTATATCAGCTTCATTGCCCTGTGCTGTAAAGCCTAATGTACTGGCGGCCTGATATAAGCCCAACAGCGTGGTGCCTTGTTTGGTTGTACCGCTCAACTCACGTAATTTTTCTAAAGTATTTGAACCACCGTAATACCGGATTAAGGACAACATACACGCCACGCCACAATCAGACTGGTCATGTTGCAAAACAAATGTTCTCTGTAAACTTTTGCTTTTTAGGTCATTTAGCTTAATCATTCTGGTCCAATACCTTTAAAATGCCATTAGCATTAAGTTGTCCTTTATGTTTTTTGAGAAGTTTTTGATTGCTGTCGTAAATCAAAATATAGGGAATTGATGTAGCATCAAATCGACTAGAAAAAAGATGAGTTTTATCATGAGAAAAAGTAATATTTTGTTGCTGGTTTAAATTATAGAGTTCCGAAAATTGGCGGATGGTTTCAATAGGTTCTGTTGATACAAAAACAAATTGAACGGCATTAAATTTGTCAATATGATCACTGATAGTTTGTGCTTCATGTTGGCAAAAATCACACTCACTGTTAAAGTATATAAATAGGGTAGGCAGATTTGGTTTTAGGTTTTTGTTTGAAAACAGTTCTTCTTCCAAGGTCATGAATTCAAACTCTGGGATGGTTTGCAACTGTTCAGAAATTTTGGTTTTCTCTTGGGTTTTGGTAATCACCTTGTATCCTAAATAAGCCAAGAGGCTTAAAGCACCGAGTATAGTTAGGATTACAATGGCTTTTTTACGCATAACTAACTCATATTTAAGGTTGAGAACATCACCCCAACCACCCATATCAACAAGCCAACCCCATAACTACTGGCTACAATAGATAAACCTTTATCCGTAGTTGATTTAAGTTCTTTGCCAAGTAGGAATGCCAATATAAACCAATAGGCCAGTTCAAAAAGATTAAGTACTTGAAATGGATACACAAACCAAGGTTGCAAACCTTCATGGCCAATAAGGCTTAAAGCCGATAATGGATAGAAAAATTGTAAGTCCTCCAACGTATAATTGGTTTGAAAGAAGTAAAACCAAGCGGTTTTAACTATAATGACCAATATGAATATAAACTCTGCTTTGACCACGATGTTAAAGAGTTCTTTGTATTTGATTTTCTTATTAAATAAGAAACAACCTAGGTCAAGAATGGAGGTTATTATCAAGATTTTTATTAATAATGAAATAAGAATTATTACATAGGTAAACCATTCCCATTTTTTTTGAAAGTTTAAAATATTGATTAATTGTTCTTGGGTAAATTGTTCTGTTAATGAATTTACTAATAATTCATCTGTTTTTAATAAGATTTTAGACAAAAAAGTAAGTAGAACTAAGCTTGCTAAAATTGTTAAAAGATATTGTTTGTTTTTCATTAATCAGTATACAAGTACTATTGCTTTAAATAAACAATAGTACTTTTAATTTTGGTTTAACTTTTTTTATGGTTAAAAGCCATAACAAATGCTGTTATTGTTGCAAATG
>NZ_DATJCY010000202.1:0-49029 GCF_035577925.1 Gelidibacter sp.
GGCATGGAACGCAATTGGGTTTCTGTTAGGATATCGGCATAAGGGATTTCTACTTGTGTTTGGAATGGCAATCCCGAGCGTGGATCAATCCATAAATTCTTATTGGTAAATCGGGTGGATGAGGTGGCTGCTACCAAATTTCTTGTGATATCATCTACGCCCAAATCAAATTGGCCAGCAAGATCTCTATCGATATCGATATTAAGAACTGGATAATTCACTTGTTCGGCAATGCGAATATCTCGGAGAAAATCGATCTTGTCCAGATGTTCCTTGATCTGATTTGCAAATCCGGCGGCTTGTTTCAATTGTCTTGCGCCAACTTTTATTTCTATGGGTGTCATCGCTCCTTGCCCCATAATTTTTTCGGTGAGTTCCATCGGTTCAAAGTTGAAGGAAGCTTCAGGATATTTTTGTGCCATGGTTTCTCTCAATTTCTCTCGGACAGCATCCATGGAACCCGAATAGATGTCTTGGTTTACGGAAACCTCAAGAACCGCTTGGTCGGAAGAACTTGTAAATAAGAATATCGGATTGATCGGGCTATTAGGTGATTGTGGTCCCACATAGCCTGAAGTTATAGATACGGCACCATCTGGAAGGATTTCTTCAATATCTGCAATGACATTGTTGTACAGTTCCTCGGTTAGCTCCAATCGGTCTCCCGTAGGTGCTTGGATCCGGAGCTGAAAATCGCCGCTGTTGGATACTGGCATGACATCTGTTCCAACTCGGTTTATTAACAGTGCCACAATAGCAACTGAACTGATTATATAAATAAAGAACAGTGGAAGTGATTTTGGAACCCAGCGTCTCAGCGTATACGAATATCTCACTCGGAACTTGTCGAAGAATGCACGTTTACGTTTTGAAATCGGTATTGGATTTTCATTGGTCTTAATCATCCAGTTGGCCAAAATAGGAACAAAAGTTTGAGAGGAAATAAACGAGGCAATCATGGCAAAGGCAACGGCTAAAGACAATGGCAAGAACATATCTTTAGAAATTCCCGTCATAATAAGTGTTGGCGTTAACACCGCTAAAATGCTCAGCAAAATCAATAACTTCGGAACGGAGATTTCGAAAAGTGCATCTAAGATTGCTTTTTGTTTTTGCTTGCCCACCTCCAAATGTTGGTGGATGTTTTCAATAGTTACCGTGGCTTCGTCTACTAAAATTCCGATAGAAAGTGCCAACCCGCTTAAGGTCATGATATTGATGGTCTGTCCCATTAAATACAGAACAGAAATCGCTGCCATCAACGAAATTGGGATGGTAAGTACCACAATCAAGGCTCCACGTAAATCGCCCAAAAAAAGCAACACCATTAACCCTGTTAATATGGCTCCCAAAAGTCCAGAGATCTGTAGATTGGTCAAGGAAGTTTTAATGTATTTAGACTGGTCAAATTCATAGCGTACGCTCATATCTTCCGGCAGTATGTGCTCAAAATCCTTAAGTGAGGCCTTTACATTTTGAACAGCATCAAGCGTGGAAGCATCGGCTTTTTTAATAATAGGCAGATATACGGTTCGTTTTCCATTGACCATCGCATAGCCATATGTCATATCGCCTTCGTCCTGTACGTGGGCTACGTCACGAATGTAAATGGTGCGATCGTTCACTCTTTTAATTGGTGTGTTCAGAAATTCCTCAGGTCCTGCGGAGAGGGAATTAATGGGGGCCATCATGTTTTTATCACCTATTCTAAGATTTCCTGCCGGCGATGGCAAATTGCTTTTGGCAATGGCAATGGTCACATCTTCAGCACTCAAGTTGTTAGCCCGAAGCAAATCAGGGTCGGCATTCACGACAATTGATCGGGCACTTCCTCCAAAGGGCGCGGGTGCCGAAACACCAGGAATATTGACCAACATTGGACGGACTTTTGTCAATACCTCTGTTTGGATTTCGTTGATGGATCGGTGATCACTTTCAAAAACCAGTTTCCCAACCGGTAGTGAGCTTCCATCAAATCGAACCACCATGGGTGGTACGGCGCCGGCGGGCAAAAAGCCCATTGCTCGAGACACTGAAGTGGATAATTCAGCGGCAGATTGTGCCATATCCGTTCCAGGATAAAAGGTGAGCTTCATCAAGGTAAGACCTTGGATACTTTTAAAATCCATGTCTTTGACGCCGCTCACAAATAGGAGTACTTTTTGGAATTCATTGGCCATAAAGCCATCCATATACTCAGGCGAAAGTCCGCCATAGGGCATGGCAATGTAAATGGCAGGGGATTCCACTTCGGGGAAAATATCTACGTTTATTTTTTGTACCGCAATGACCGAAAAGAAAACAATGGCCAAAACTGCCACCATAATCGAGATGGGCTTCCGCAGTGCAAATCGAATTAAATTATTCATATTTTTTTTAATTAAAGATTGGTAAACAAATGTGAAAAATCAGCTGTTAGCTCCGCTTCGGCAACCATGAGCATCCAAAAATCAAAGGCAGCATTGATGTGTTTTTTTTCTGCCAGCTCCAGTAAAATCTGGATCTGAAGCAGATTGCTTAAATCCATCAATCCGCTTTTATATCGCGATAAATACATTTGATATGCCGCATTGGCCTGCTGTTGCGCTTCATGGGTTTTTTCCATTTCTGTATATTGTCGTTGCAATTTGTATTGAATGGAAGCCAGCTCTGCCTGCATTTCCTGTTCATATTGTTTGTAGCGGTGGCCTTCACTTTCTGCTTGTTTCTTCAAACTGCCGGAACGTTGTTTTTGGGTATATAAATCGGAAATATTCCATGTTATTCCCACACCGACCAAACCATTGGTCACAGAGTTTGAAAATCCGTCGTTCCAATGGTCCGAAACCGTACCGCCATTTCCAATACCAACACCGCGATAAGCATAGCCAGCAATTAAATTTACGGAAGGCAAGGCTGAGCTCGCTTCACTTTTTGCTCGGTAATCCAAACTTTTGCGTCGTTCTTCAAGGGAAGTCAAAACAGGATGGGTTGCATCGATTTCAGTAGTCTTATTTAAGGGGGTTTTCAGAGGTTCTAAAAACCGTGGCACCGAAGCCAGATAATTGGTTTCTTTGCCGTTAGTGAGTTCAAGAAGTTGAATGAGTGCCGCCTGTTTTTCACCTTTTAGCTTTTCGCTATCTCCTAATGCTTGATTGAAAGAGGACGTGGCCAACAGACTGTCTGCTGCCGATTTCAATCCCGCTTTTGACAAAGCGGAAGTAATGCTTCGGACGGTGTTGAGCCGATTCAGATTGTGATGGTTAGTTTCCAATTTGGTTTCCTTTAAAAGCAGTTGGAGATAACGATGGGAAAGCTCTTTTTTAAGGTGCAGGCTGTAAGTGTCTTTTTCACCTTGGACACTGTGGGTCTTTGCTCGGGCAGTTTTGGATTTGTAATTGTATTTTCCGAAGGAAAAAAGTTCCCATTCCAAAGTGGAGGAAGCGTAGGTATTGAAGGTCCATGAGGGACCGGTCAAACCATTTGCTCCACTGATATTAAAAAGTCCTGGTTGCGGAAAAAAAGCACCACTGATTCCTTCATAAGTGGCATATGAGTTTTGTGCTTGAAGACGCAGTTGGGGAAGTCGTTCTCCAAAAACGAAACGTTCCTCCATTTGTGCCGCTTGTACGGTGGCTTCTCTGGTCTCCAAACCAGGGTAGGAACGTTGTACTTCGTCCCATAGTATATTTAGATGTCCTTCATGTTGCTGCGCAAAGGAGGATTGGCAGTTGGCAAGGAATATTGCAGTGCCAAGGACGGTTACAAGAATTCTTGTCATTGATTTTATTTTACGGTTAATGATAATCTCTAGACCAAATTTTATATTGATGACCAAGAGAAACAGGCTTATTTCAAGCGAGGATTAAATTGAGAATTTTAGACGGAAGTTGGTAAATAGAATAAATGCTTATGCTTTTATAATGCCAAGAACCAGCAAATAACAAAGCATAACGGAATTCTGTTCACTCTTTTGTCTAAAAAAAAGAATTAATTATCGTATGTCGTAAAAAAGAAGTTTGCTAAAAAGTAAATACTTGGGGATACTAAGTCCAAGTGTAGGTGTTTTGAAGTGATGTGTTTCTTCTTGCTTAAAAAACGGCATCATTAAAAGTGAAAAAATAACACTAATAAAAATCGCTGAAGAGATATTCTTTATAAGTGAATGGTCAAAGGAATCGGCAGTAACTACTTGAAGATCCGAACATTTAAAACAGGCCGTTTCGCCATGGTTTAAAGAGTGAATATGGTGGCCTAAGGCTCCCGTTCGCTCCGTCTTCACAGGAATATCAAATAAAACCTTGACTCCTCTTTTTAAAGAACAAGAAGATAAAAGAACCAACAATAGCAGAGCTGTAGCTAAAATCTGCTTAAAAATCAAATCGTTTTTATGGGTCTTTATTTTTTTCACGAAAGGCAAATATAGGGAAATCGTTTGGAGGAAAAAACTCGGAAAACATTTTTAAGAATGTAGATTATGTATTTGACTAAGCATGGACGGCCTAAAAGTAACTTTTTTAAAAAAAAATATTTTATTTGAGTTTTTGTCTGGATAAGAATTGTAATTTCATTCGAAAAACATTATATTTTGCACTTCGGAAAAATAATAACATATTCAATATTTTGAGGTTGTAAACATGGCGTTTTAAATCTCAATTCTTTTGCTGCTAATCAGTGGCTTTTTCCTTGAAAAAACAGAATTATTAATTGTTTGTAAAAGTGCTTCTATTTTGAACTCTTATTACAAACAGCAAATCTATTTATATAAATGAGTAACAAAAAAAATGGTAAAACCACTAAAACACGAGTCGGAATCATTGGTGCGGGACCAAGTGGACTGGCACAATTGAGAGCTTTTGAAGCTGCAAAAAATCAAGGATTGGAAGTACCAGAAGTAGTATGCTTCGAGAAACAAAGTAATTGGGGTGGCATGTGGAATTACTCGTGGCGAACAGGTGTAGGTAAATACGGCGAGCCCATTCATGGCAGTATGTACAAATATTTATGGTCAAACGGACCAAAAGAATGTTTGGAATTTTCAGACTATTCCTTCGACGAGCATTTTAAAAAGCCAATATCCTCTTATCCACCACGACCTGTGCTGTTCGACTATATCCAAGGGCGGATCAAAAAGAATCAGGTGCGTGATTATATTCGGTTTGATACTACGGTCCGGTGGATAAATTATAATGAGGAAACCGAGAAATTCGAAATGGTTTTGGACAATTTGAAAATTGACAAAACTTATACCGAAGTGTTTGATTACATTGTTGTGGCATCAGGACACTTCTCAACACCCAATATGCCATACTTTAAAGGGATCGAGCATTTTCCTGGACAAGTGATGCATGCCCATGATTTTAGAGGTGCGGATCCTTATAAAGATCAAGATTTATTGATTATCGGAAGTAGTTATTCGGCAGAAGATATTGGTGTGCAATGCCACAAACACGGCGCCAACACTGTCACTTTAAGTTATAGAAGCAACCCGATTGGCATCAATTGGCCAGAAGGTATTAAGGAAGTGCCGTTATTGACGCATTTTGAAAATGACATTGCATATTTTAAAGATGGTATATCGTCTAGGTTTGATGCTGTTATTATGTGTACGGGATATCAACATAAATTCCCGTTTCTTCCAGATGAATTGCGATTAAAGACCAAAAACAATCTGTATCCTGATCATCTTTATAAAGGTGTGTTTTATAACGCTTTGCCAAAATTGGTTTATTTGGGCATGCAGGATCAATATTATACCTTTAATATGTTTGATGCACAAGCTTGGTTGGCTAGAGATTTTATGATGGGACGTTATAGTTTGCCGTCAAAAGCAGAGCGTCGCATTGATATTGATAAATGGTTGGAAGCCAATGAAAAACTGGATTCTGGCGCTGATGATGTCGATTTTCAATCAGCTTATATCAAAGATTTATTGGAACTTTCTGATTATCCAGATTTTAATGTCGATAAAGTGGCCGTGATGTTTAAAGAGTGGCTTCAGGATAAGGAAGATAATATTTTAACCTATCGAGATAAAACATTTCAAAGTGTGGTTACTGGTACCAAGGCCGAAACACACCATACCGAATGGATGGATGAATTGGATGACAGTAAAGAACGCTATCTTTACTTTGATGAAAGTGAAGAAGTTCTGGAGGATATTAGTGAATTGCAACGCACATAAGTTCTAAGATTTCTTAAAATCACTAATAATAAAATTTAGGCCTCGCAGATTTTAATCCTGAGAATTTTGGGACTGTGAGGTCTTTTTATTGATGTAAATGCGTTAATTTAACCCTACAGAAAAACTTATGTTATGAACTGGATTCTACTTGGAGAGATTGCTTATGCACTTTTGGCAATCACTGTTATTTTAAAAGTACTTTACGACACACGAAGTACTACAAAAGCTTTAGCCTACATCCTTTTTATTGTGTTTGTTCCTTTTGTTGGCATGATCTTTTATTTTTCTGTAGGAATCAACTATAGAAAACGAAAGCTCTACTCCAGAAAAATTATTCAGGACGGACCTATTAGGAATAGCATTCGCGACGCAATGATTGCCTACTCCGAGTCGATAAGTAAATCAGGATTGTTGGACAATCGGTATCAAAAATTATCCGAATATATCCGCCAGGCCGGTAGCAGCCCTTTAACAGCCAATAACGAGGTGAAATTGTTGATTAATGGCGAAGAAAAATTCCCCGAATTGTTAAAAGCTTTAGAAAATGCAAAATCCCATATCCATATCGAATATTATATTTATGAGAATGACATTACCGGAAATGCTGTGGCCGATGTGCTCATCAAAAAAGCTAAAGAAGGTGTAGAAGTTCGGTTTTTATATGATGATTTTGGCAGTCACGGACTCGGAAAGACATTTATTAAAAGATTGGAGGATGCAGGTGTCCAAACGGCGCCGTTTTATAAGATCATTTGGTATGCTTTTGCCAACCGTATCAATTACCGAAATCACCGTAAAATTATTATTATTGATGGCAACGTTGGGTTTATTGGTGGTATCAATATGAGCGACAGGTATAGAAATGATCTCCAAAAGGATAATCATTTGTTTTGGCGAGATACGCATTTGATGATTAAAGGAATTTCGACATCTTATCTCCAATACTTGTTTTTGTGCGATTGGAATTTTTGCAGTCCAGTTCGTTTGGATTATGATAAAATATATTTTCCAGATCAATTGCAAAATTCAAAGCTCGAAAATGATGTGGTGCAAATTGCCGCTTCGGGACCAGATAGTGCGCAACCCGTAATTTTCTATTCTTTAATGGAAGCTATTGGTTCGGCAAAAAAGAATATTTATATCACGAGTCCTTATTTTATTCCTGGCGAAAGCTTAATGGATGCCCTGATTATTGCCATTCAAAGTGGATTGGATGTCAAAATTTTAATTCCTGGAATTTCAGATTCAAAAATGGTCAATGCCGCAGCGCGAGCACATTATACCGAATTATTGAAATATGATGTAAAAATATATCAGTACAACAAAGGATTTGTACATGCCAAAACAATGGTCATTGATGATAATTTGGCTATCGTTGGATCTGCTAATATGGATTACAGAAGTTTTGACCTTAATTTTGAAGTCAATGCGATGGTATATAGCCAATCTATCGCAAAGCAGTTAACCGACGTTTTTTATAACGACATCAAAGATGCTGATTTGATAGATGCTGAGGTTTGGCTAAATCGTCCCACCTACGTTTTATTATGGGAAAGAGCCGTCAGGTTGTTATCTCCGTTTCTATAAAATAAAAACTTCTGGCCTCGTCAAATCAAGGACTTGTTTTTCTATTATTACTTCTAAAATCGATACCTTTATAGAGGTGATTGTGCTAATTAATATGTAGGTTATTTTTTATTTAGCTGATCTTAAAGTCGTTTTTTTCAACAACATCATATTTAAATATAAAACTCATAAGACATTCATACATACTTTGACGATTATATATTGAGGTGTTGGATACGATTTAATAACTCAAAATAAAATGAAAGATAAACATATTGTAATAGTTGGTGGCGGTTTTGCCGGCGTATATATGGCCAAAGCCTTGGGGAATAAAAAAGGAATAAAAGTAACTTTGGTTGACAAGAACAATTACAATTTTTTTCCGCCATTACTATATCAAGTATCCACCGGGATGTTGGATATTTCAAGTATTTCAATCCCGTTTCGATCATTGTTTACAGGAAAAGACAATTTGTTTTTTAGGATTGGCGAATTGGAAGAAGTCATTCCCGAACAAAATAAAATCCTATTAACTACAGGCGAAATGCATTATGATGCTTTGGTAATTGCAACCGGCACAAAAAGCAATTATTTTGGTATGGATAATATTGAACAGAATGCCTTACCAATGAAAACGGTCAACGATGCTATCAAATTGCGGAATTTCCTTATCATGCAAGGCGAAAAATATACCTATTGCACAGATGCCGCTGAAAAGCGTAAAATGCGAAACATTGTTATTTCTGGAGCTGGGCCGTCTGGGGTTGAAATAGCCGGAATGATTGCCGAAATGCGAAATCGGAAACTCATGGATATTTATGCCGAATTGGTCAATGAGCAATTGAATATCTATTTGGTTGACGGTGCACCGACCGTGCTTCCTCCGATGAGCGAGAAATCACAAAAATATACTTTACAAACCTTAAAAAATATGGGAATCCATGTTTTACTGAACAAGATGGTTTCTGACTTTAAGGATGATAAAGTTTATTTTAAAGATGGCGAAACCATAGAAACCAAAACCTTAATTTGGACCGCCGGCGTCACCGGGATCAGATTCAAAGGTATTCCTGAAACATCTTACCAAAATGGCAACAGACTTTTGGTAGATGCTTTTAATAAAGTGGATAAAACCGATAATATTTATGCCATCGGTGATGCGTGTTTGCAAATGTCAGATTTGAATTTTCCAAAAGGGCATCCACAGTTGGGAAGTGTTGCACAGCAGCAAGGAAAAGCTCTGGCAGAAATTTTTATTGCCATAGTTGAAAACAAAAAACCGAAACCTTTTAAATATAGGGACAAAGGGGCAATGGCCATCATTGGTGATAAAAAGGCCGTTGCCGATATGACATTTCCAAAAACGACCTTTACGGGTTGGTTTGCATGGTTTTCTTGGTTATTTGTGCATTTGGCCTTATTGGTAAGTTATAGAAACCGTTTTAGGACCTTCTGGAATTGGTTCAATGCCTATGTTGGCAAAGGACAGTCCCAAGGAATTATGATAGGGAAAACTGCAGATATCGAAAAAGCTTGTGAACATATTTAGATAAAATTTGAGTCGTATATCAATTAAAAGGCTTGGTTTATATTAAAATCGGAACTTTAATATACCAAGCCTTTTTGTTGAAAAATGGTTTAACAATTACTGGGGATTCAACATTATCATAAGATACTTTAATTTTTGTTTTTTTGCGATGGGACAGAACATCCGCCACCGGAATTTTTTACGCCAAGTTTCAATAAAATGTTTTCTAATAAACACCATTTTGAAAATGCCGATTGGATAAGGTTGACACCGATAAAAACGGTAAACCACATCCAGTTTGGATTGACATAAACGGTGAGTACAACACTCAAAAGCACCATAGTGCCGACGATAATTCTAAAATATGTATTTAGCATGTTATTGGATTTAAATGTTTCTTTCGATTGGTACGACAACTGCTCTTACGGCATTACTGGTTTGTAAGGTGAGATTAAATTCTTGAATTAATTGGAACAAAGCATCGATATTATCGTCTTCCGTGAAAGAGAAAAACATTCGCGATTCGTTACTGAATTTTTCACCCGGAAACCATCCGGCGGTCATTAATATGGACGATCCGTTTTTATATCCATCAATATCCGAACTGCTGAAGTTGTGGATATTTGCATTTTTAAAGAGGTTTAGAACATCTTTTCTAAACTCTTCGACGGCTGTTACGATAACTAATTTCATAGGCTTCAATATTTTTAGCTTAAGTTTTTAGGATTTAGATTTTTTTGAAACTGTAAAAGCTGGGTTAGGAATTTCTGACAGGTTCTAAAAACCTGCCAGAAAATAGTGTTAATTATTATTATGTTTTTTCTTTTCAATCATATAATACACTAAGGGGACGACCAATAGCGTGAGTACTGTAGAAACAATGGTTCCGCCCATTAATGAAATGGCCAAACCTTGAAAAATTGGGTCGAACAAAATGACAAACGCTCCAATGACCACGGTGCCTGCCGTAAGTAGGATAGGGGTTGTTCGTACCGCTCCGGCCTCGACAACCGCTTGTTTTAATGGAATGCCCTCGGCAGTTCTGAGATTGATAAAGTCGATAAGTAAAACCGAGTTTCTAACCATAATCCCGGCCAATGCAATCATTCCGATAAAGGAGGTTGCGGTAAAAAATGCGCCCATGACCCAATGCCCCAAAATAATTCCGATGAGGGATAATGGAATGGCAACCATCATCACAATTGGAGCTTTAAAGTTTTGGAACCATCCTACAATCAGGATATAAATTAGAATGATCGCACCTAAAAAGGCAATGCCCAAGTCTCTAAAAACTTCTAGGGTAATCTGCCATTCGCCATCCCATTTTACGGTATAATTATCTTCGTAGTCCGGTTGGTTTAAATACAATTCTTGAATATCATAACCTTCGGGCATCGGGATTTCTTTCAACTTTTTCTCCATTCCCAGAATGGCATACGCCGGACTTTCTAAATCGCCCGCCATATCGGCCAATACATAAACTACGCGTTTTTGATTTTTACGATAAATGCTTTTTGCGCTGATTGTTTCGTTAATTGATACCAAGTCGGCAATGGGGACCAAGTGGCCTTGCTGTGATTTTACTTTTAATTGTGAAATGTCAGAAATTGTAGATTTTTCTTTTTCATCCAAAGCTAAAATCAATCCTACTTGTTGGCTCGCATTTTCGTCATACAATGTGGTGACGGCCCTATTTGACAATGCCATATTCATGGTATGGGTTATTTGTTGTGGCGTAATTCCGTAAAGCATTGCTTTTTCTTTATCGATCTCAAATTGAAATTCAGTTTGATCGGCTTCAACCATCCAATCAATATCTACAACATCATCGGTGTTTTTTAAAATGTTTTGGATTTGATCAGCAATTTTTATTTGCTCATTATAATCAGGACCATAAACTTCGGCAACAATTGTCGATAATACCGGAGGCCCTGGTGGTACTTCCACTAGTTTGACATTGGCATTGTACTTTGTGGCAATTTTTTGAATATCCGGTCGCAACAATTTGGCAATGTCATGGCTCTGAGCTTTTCTTTCATCTTTATTAATGAGATTTACCAGAATATCGGCCATATTGCTTCCGCCGCGCAAATCGTAATGACGTACCAATCCGTTGAACGTTATTGGTGCCGAGGTGCCAATATAGTTTTGATAATTTACGACTTCAGGGCGTGTTGCCAAGTACTGAGATATTTCTTGCGCTACGACACCCGTGCGTTCCAATGTGGTACCTTCGGGCATATCAATGACTACCTGAAACTCGTTTTTGTTATCAAAAGGCAACATTTTTACCGCTACCGATTTTGTGAAAAATAAAATCATGGTTGACATCAGAAGCAAGAAAACACCACCCAGGAATACCCAGCGTTTTGTAGTGTTTTCGAGTAGCGGACGTTCAAATTTGTTGTAAATTTTATAAATCCGAGTGTCTTCAAGTGGTTTTTCAATCTTTTTGGGATGTCCTTTTTTATCTTTACTTATTAAGAAAATATACCCTAAATAAGGTGTTGCGGTTAAGGCTACAAAAAGCGAAAGTATCATGGCAATAGAGGCACCGATGGGCATAGGTGCCATGTAAGGTCCCATCAACCCCGATACAAAAGCCATTGGCAATACGGATGCAATAACGGTCAAGGTTGCCAAAATGGTTGGATTCCCTACTTCGTTGATGGCATACAGCGCCGCTTGTTTAAATGGTAAGCGTTTCATCTTGAAATGTCGGTGCATGTTTTCGGCAATAATAATGGAGTCGTCCACTACAATTCCTGTTACAAAAACCAAAGCAAACAATGTGATTCGATTAAGGGTATAATCCATCATGTAGTAGCTCAACAACGTTAGTGCAAAGGTGATGGGTACGGATAGGAAGACAACCAATCCACCGCGCCATCCCATGGCCAACATCACTACCACGGTTACGGCAATGATCGATCCTATGAGATGCCATAGCAATTCTGATACCTTATCTGAAGCTGTTTCACCATAGTTTCTTGTGATTTCTACGTGAACATCATCCGGAATTAAAGTACTTCGAAGATGTTCGACCTTATCCATAATTACTTCGGCAATCTGCATGGCATCGGCACCTTTCCTTTTGGCCACCGAAATAGTTACAGCCGGATATTCTGAATGGTAATCTTCAATTTTTTGACTGCCTTGCCCAAATCCTAAGCTGACATAGTTTTGTGGAACTTCAGGACCGTCAAGAATTTTTGCAATCTGTTTTAAATAGATAGGTTGATTTTGCTGGATACCTACCACTAAATTTTCAACATCGGTTGCCGATTGCAGGAATTTTCCAGTATTGACTAAAAATTCAGTGTCGTTATTGTCAAAGCTTCCAGAGTTCAACTGGCTATTATTGGCTTTGATCATTTCAGAAACCGATAAGAAATCCAAGCCTGCAGCAGCAAGTTTGTCTTTGTCCAATACCACTCTTAGTTGCCGCTCCCTTCCACCAATTTTTTGGGTCATGGATACATCATGCACCTTTTTAATTTCGGATTCGAGCTCCTGCGCAATTTGACCAAGTTGATAATCATCATAATTTTCACTCCATAAGGTTAATCCAAGCATGGGTACATCATCAATAGCGCGTGTTTTTATTAATGGAAACGTTACGCCCTGCGGCATTTTATCCATGTGTTTGCTAATCTCGTTATACAGTTTTACAAACGAGCGTTCTATGTCTTCGCCAACATAAAATTGGACGATTACCATACCTTGTTCTTTCATGGAAGTAGAATACACATATTCTACACCTTTAATGTTTGAGATTAATTGTTCGAGTGGTTTTATGATGCGGGATTCTACTTCCGTTGGACTTGCGCCCGGATAGCCCACAAAAATGTCGGCCATGGGCACATCAATTTGTGGTTCTTCCTCGCGTGGTATTAAAAACGAACTATATACGCCAATAACCATAAATACAATCATCAAAAGCACTGTGAGCTTTGATTGTATAAATATCTTGGCGATTTTTCCTGCGATACCTTCTTTCATATGATATGTTATTTTTGTTGATGCTTACAAGCTCTAAAACCTTTTAGAACTGTACTAATTGGTATTATTTATTGAATATTAATTTTTGCGCCATTAAACAGTTTTCCATTCGCTGATACGATATATACCTCATCCGCCGATAATCCTGATAATACTTCTACCTCATTGCCATAGGTGCGTCCTAACCGCAACCAGCGCAATATGGCAGTGTTGTTTTGGCTTATGGTATAAATTCCAGATAGTTGGCCGTTGGTAATAATGGCTTCGGTAGGAACTAAAACCATATCGGTGGTGGTTTGTTTCTCGACTGGGAATTGGATGCTCGCAAACATGCCGGAAAGAATATTGGCATCAGTTTTATCGAGTACAATCTTCACCAAATATTGGCCACCTGTGTTTTTTGCGGATACACTCACTTCATGTACCTTGCCTTTTAACGATTGGTCAATGGATTTTACTAAAACATCGACCTCTGTATTTTTTATAATTTTTGAAATTTCGGTCTCCGGAACCATGGCAATAACTTCAAATTGTCCCGGAGCTTCAATGCTCATCAAGGGCATTCCTGGATGGGCCATATCGCCAGTTTCAATGTTCTTTCCGGTTATTCGACCACTAAATGGAGCGGTAATATTGCTATAGGCAAATTGCGCATTGATTTCGTTTTTTAATTGGTTTGCCGATTCCAGTCTGGCTTTTGACATTTCAAAATTGGCTCTCATGTCATCTATTTCCTTTTGTGAAGCACTAGCACTGGCAAATAAATTTTGATAGCGTTGATAGTCTTTTTCGGCATTTTTGAAAGCTATCGTAGCTTCGGTGATACCTGCATTTACCTGCGCTTGCTTGGCTTGAAGATCGCTGTTGTTTATCGAAATCAACAATTGACCTTTGTTGACATGGTCACCGATGTTAACGTGGATTTTGTTTACAAACCCCATCATCCGGGTACTTAAATCGGCACTGTTGGCGGCCTGTATTTTTCCACTTACCGACAAAAACGGATTGGTGTTTCCTAAAGATACTTTATTTGTTGTTACAGTAATTGCCGGAGCATTGTCAGTAGCCGATTTTTTGGTGTCGCTACCACAACTGGTCATGACCAACGCGATGGAAAATGTGACGATTGTATATAGTGTTTTTTTCATGTTTAGATGTTTTTTAAGATCAAGATCTGCGAGTACTACTTTGGATTTTTAATTTTATTTCTGCTTTTATGGTTTGGTTAAAAAGTGGAGATAGGCCTGTGCATAGTTGTATTCAAAAATGGTTTGGTTGTATTCCATTTCTTTTTGGGCGTATTGTGTTTCGGCCATTAATAAATCGGATGTTTTTTCTAAGCCTTCTTTAAATCGATCGGTTCTGATCCTTAAAGATTCCTTCGATTGTTCTAACGCTAAAGCGGTAAGGTTCAATTTGTTTTTGGCATCGGTCAAGGCTCGTTTTGCCTTGTTCAATTCCAGATGGCTTTGTGATACATATTGATTGTATTCCAGTTTTGATTTTTCAAGCTCTGCTTTGCTTTTTTGTAGTTTTCCGATTCGTTTGGATCCTTGAAACAAATCCCAGGATAGTTGTGCACCAACTAAATACCCGTTGGCATCTCCTTGGAACATTTTATTGTCATAAAGTTCGTAGCGGCCAAAAGCGTTAAGGCGCGGTAAAAAAGCCATCTTATCGGCTTTGTTTATGGCTTCATAAGCCTCGGCACTCAATTGCATGGCTTTGATATCCGATCGGTTTTCAGAAATGCTTTTTTCTTCAATCCCCATTTCTGAAATTATCAGGTCATCCGTCGGTGTGTAAACCACATCGTTTTCATCGTTCATCAAAAAGGACAGGTAGTTGGATGCATTTAGGACATTACTTTTTGCTATCTGTAATTGATTTAGGATTTCCGTAACGCGTACTTCCATATTCAAAACATCGGCACGTTGCAAATATCCTTGGAGAAAACTATTATCGGCCAATTTTTTATTGTCCTCGGCAGCTAATAAAGCCTTTTTCAAAACATTCACGCCTTTGTAGGCCAACTGTAACTGCATATATGCTTTTTCGACCTCAAAAACCAGATATTCATGGGTGCGTTCTGATTTAAAAGCCATGGCATCCATTTTTGCTCTTGCGGCTTTACGTTGGTAAACACCATCCATATTGATAATAGGCTGTTGGATTTCAAAAATGGTGGCAAAATTTTGGACTTGCGCCGGATCGTTAAGCACGGCAGGATCAAAATCATTGGGCGTTAAGATGGCCTGGTTTAATTTTGACCCAAAGGCCATGAGTGGATTTGTTGTAGCCGTACCGATATGGCTTGCCGAAATGTTTGGTAAAAACACCGCATTGGTTTGTCGGTAGTCTGCTCGGGCTTGGATAAATTCTTGTTCTGATATTTTTAGTGAGCTATTTTCTTGACTAACCTTTTGCAAAACGATGGCTTTTGAGATGGGTATTATCTCTTGGGCCTTAACCATCGAAGTAAAGCCTATGAAAGAAAGGATTAGAATAAATGTGTTGTTTTTCATCAGTATAATTATTTATATGACAAAAATACGAGGCGTGAAGATGATGGTCAGTAACTTATGTTACCAACAAAAAACAGCATGACTGTACCGCTAATTCTAAATGCGATAACAATCCTTAAATTTTATTTAGAAGTAAATATTGAGTGTTACAAAAAGGTTGTTCGTGAGGATATTTAATAGGATAAGAAAATATTAGTGCCTGTTTTTAAAATTACAGGTTATAAAAGTAATGAATCAATCAAAATAAATCGTGATTATAGTTCAAAATCGGTTTTTATTATTCCAATAGTTTAATAAGCTGCTTTACACCAACTGTTGCAGTTTCGGCAATGACAGTCAGATTATTTCGACTCTCCATCGTGGGTTTTGGGTCTATAAAAAAAGTGGGAGTGTCTTCTGGCACATAATGCATCAATCCAGCAGCAGGATACACTTGCATTGAGGTGCCAATAATGACTAGAATATCGGCAGTAGCGCAAACTTCCATTGCTTTTTCAATCATTGGCACAGCTTCTCCAAACCACACAATATGGGGCCTTAATTGATAATTGTTAGGACATGTGTCGCCTAATTTGATATCTCCTTTTTGATCATAAAATGTAAATTCGTCATGGATATTTCTTGATTTTAAAAGTTCGCCATGTAAATGAATGATATTAGAACTTCCAGCACGTTCATGAAGATCATCTACGTTTTGAGTGATGATCGTTACCTTATATTTTTTCTCGAGTGATGCCAAATCCATATGTGCAGTATTTGGTCTGACGGTTAGTAATTGTCTTCTTCTTTGATTGTAAAATTCAAGGACCAATTCGGGGTTTTCTTTAAAACCTTCGGGAGTTGCGACTTGCATAACATCATGGCCTTCCCATAATCCGTCGGCATCTCTAAAAGTTTTTATTCCGCTTTCGGCACTTATTCCTGCGCCTGTAAGTATAACAATATGTTTCATTTTTGGTATTGATCTAAGGTGTTTTTTTATTCTGCAGATAAGTTGTTTTTAAGTGCTTATCCTTTTATATCTAAATCTCCATTTTTAAAATCCTATATTCTTAAAAAATATAGATGGCGTTTAGAGCTTGCCTTACATTTGTTTTGTTAATTTGCCTAAATATAAAGATTTTCAATGATTGACCTTCAACTTTTAGATTATTTAGAAACCTATTTGACCCCACAGCGCAAAGCACGGTTTGATGCCGTACTTCCTAATCGGACCAAACATTTTACCGTGGCCACTGAAGATGTATACCAATTACATAATACCAGTGCCGTAATTAGAAGTTGCGATGTTTTTGGGATTCAGGAAGTTCATATCGTAGAAGAAAGAAATTCTAAACGCATTGATAGGGAAATTGCAATGGGTTCACAAAAATGGGTGGATTTAAAACGCTATCATACGGTTGGAGATTGCGTAAATAACTTAAAAGATAATGGTTATCAGATTGTTGCAACAACGCCACATCACAATGATCAGGTCCTTGCAGATTTTGACATTACAAAGAAATCATGTTTCTTTTTTGGAAGAGAAACCGAAGGTTTGTCACAGGCGGTTTTGGATGTTGCCGATTGTTATTTAAAAATCCCTATGGTCGGGTTTACCGAAAGTCTTAACATTTCAGTTTCTGCAGCAATAATTTTACAGGATGTTACTAACAAATTGAGGCAATCTGATGTAAAATGGCAGTTGTCAGAACAAGAACAATTGGAAAAACGATTGGATTGGATTTCAAAGACGCTAAAAAGTTATGATGAGATCGTTGCCCGTTATTATCAATCAAAATAAAATCGACTAATCATTCTTTTTATTACTTCGGCTCAGTACTTTGTGCTCTTCGTAACATTCGTTTATGGCATCTAAAATCTGAAGGTCGTTGGCCGATATGATAAACTCTCTGGAATAATTGCAACGGCTGACAATTTCATCCAAATCAATCCGATCGACTTCTAAAAGTACCATAAGCATTTCGCGGTCAAAACGAGAAGCTAACAAGTTTCTGATTTCATCATCTTTTTTCACTTGTTTTAACTTACGTAATTCTCTCCCTTTTTTGCCAAACGTTTTATATAAAAAGTCAGCTGGATTAAAAATAGAGCCCAATACTTTATTTACGCCACCGGTACTGGTAGTTCCTGCTTCATATCCTGTAGAAGACAGCCCGGAAATACTATATCTGTAATTGGTTTTTATGGGAAGTTGTTTGATATCGAGTTCTAAAAAACCAGTAAGTCTTAATTGATTGACTACCACTTCTTCAAGTGCAAGTGCAAGTTCAGTCATTTCAATTTTGGTTTCCCCAAATTTTAACCAGTCATTGGTTACTCGGACTTTTATTGATTTATAACCCAAGAATGAAAAATGTAACGTATCGTTGACGGCTGCTTTAATTTCAAATTTGCCTTCACCATTTGTAGTGGTTCCGATCACTTGATTTAGGTTGACAATATTGACACTTTCTAAAACATCATTTGTGGAGGTGCTGTAAACCACACCCATAACGGTTGTTGGGTCTTGAGCCATACAACGTGAGGAAAAAGCTATAAATACGATAAGTAAGAGTAGGTGCCTCATTGGTTTATTTAAGCGATAAAAATAAGAAACTAAACTTAGATAAGTCACTAAATAAGATAATTTTGATATAATATTAACTTTAGCGAATGTCATTAGAAACGTAATGTGGCATTAGTGGCAAAACCAAATATTATATAATAAAAAAACGAAGTGAAAAGATGTACTTTCCACTTCGTTATATATTTCAAATTTGCATTTATTTTTTAGCGTCTTGAACGTCTTTCTCTTGTAAAAGAAGAAGCGTCAGATGATTTTTCGCTTACTGCTGCACGTCTTTCGCGTCGGTTTGGACCAGAACTTTCGCCCGAACGTCTTGGTTTAAAATCAGAACTTCTTCTGTCGCCGCCACCTGTACGTCTTTCACCACGTGGTTTAAAGTCGCCATCAGAACGTCTTCCGCCACCGCTAGGACGTCTTTTGTTTCTGCTTGTACCGGCACCTTGATCTTCACTGACTTCAACATTTACAAAACGTCCATTATGTTTGTAGTCATTGAAAAAGGCCAATACTTTTTCTTGTAAACCTTTTTCGGTATTGAAGAAGGAGAAACTATCTTTGACATCTACTTTAAAAACATCATCTCTTCCTAAATCTAGAATTTCTTTAAGGAAATCTTTCAAGCTCATCCAATCGTAACCGTCTTTTTTACCAACATTGATAAAGTAACGTGTTGAATTATCGCTGCCTCCAAAATCACGTCCAGAATCTCCATCTCTGTCACTTCCACGACTATCGGATACCGATAAGTTTTTCGATTTTGAATAGTAGTTGTAAAATCTTGTAAACTCTACTGAAAAGAATTTTTGTATCAATTCTTCTTTTGTGGTGTTTTCAAGCAGTTCATTAATTTTGCCCAGATGCTCTTCAATTTCTGGATTTATTTCTGTTTTATAGATTTTATTTGCCAAAGACATCAATTGCACTTCACAAATGGCCATTCCATCAGGAATATCTTTTCTGTCAAAGTTTTTATTAATGATGCGTTCAATGCTTTTAATTTTACGCAGTTCACTTTTAGAAATAATAACCATCGAAACTCCAGTTTTCCCCGCACGTCCTGTTCTTCCTGAACGGTGCGTATAGGTTTCAATTTCGTCCGGCAATTGGTAATTGATAACGTGCGTAATGTTGTCAACGTCAATTCCACGAGCGGCAACATCCGTGGCCACCAACATTTGGATTTGGTTTTTACGAAATGAGTTCATCACCATATCACGTTGGTTTTGGCTCAGATCGCCATGTAGCGCACCGGCACTATAGCCATCTTCAATAAGTTGTTCGGCTACTTTTTGTGTATCTCTTTTTGTACGACAGAAAATTACTGAGAAAATATCCGGATTTGCGTCGGCCAAACGTTTTAAAGCTTGGTAACGATCACGAGAATTTACTAAATAATATTCGTGGGTGACTTGGCTTGTACTTTCATTTTTCTTTCCAACAGTAATTTCAACTGGCGAATCCATGAATTTTTTTGCAATGTTCGATACTTCTTTTGGCATCGTTGCAGAAAATAGCCACGTATTTTTGTCTTCTGGAGAAAATGAAAGAATATCAGTGATATCCTCATAAAACCCCATATTCAACATTTCGTCGGCTTCATCAAGCACAGCGTATTCAATTTTGGAAATATCAACCATTTTACGATTGATCATATCTTTCATACGCCCAGGAGTGGCTACAATAATTTGTGCGCCTCTTTTAACTTCACGGGCTTGTTCGGTAATACTGGCACCGCCATAAATGGCGACCACATTAAAACCTTTGCAATATTTTCCGTAATTTTTTAATTCGTTTGTTATTTGCAAACAAAGTTCGCGAGTAGGAGAGAGGATTAACCCTTGGGTTGTCCTGCTTTCGGTATCAATTTTTTGCAACATAGGAAAGCCAAACGCAGCGGTTTTTCCTGTTCCTGTTTGTGCCAAAGCCACTAAATCAGTGTCTTGTTCTAATAAAATTGGAATTGCTTTTAATTGGACATCACTTGGAGTTTCAAAACCCATGTCAGTTATTGCCCGCAATAGGTCATCATTAAGACCTAAATCTTGGAATGTGTTCATTCGATTTAATAAGTATTTCGATTATGTTCTACAGTGTTACAACAGAAGCGAATCGACTTACTTAACCTAAACTCCCAGTAACACATCCTCACCTTGAGGAAATTTTTGAAGGTGCAAATGTACGATTTATTTTTTAATCAAAATTATTTTTCTTGATTTTTTTTCGACAAAAACAATATTTAGGGTATGTTAAGGTGTAGAGAAGCACAATGTTGCGCTAGTTTTAGGGATCTTCCTATTATGATTATGGCTTTTTTAGGCGTTGGAATTTAAGAAATTTATCAACAATTGAACCGCTTTTCCACGATGGCCAATCTTGTTTTTTTCTTCCAATGAAATTTCGGCAAAAGTTTGGTCATAACCTTCTGCTTTAAAAATAGGATCATAGCCAAAACCATGGTCGCCTATTTTTTGATGTGTGATTTCTCCTTTGCAAATTCCGGTAAACAAATGTTGATTGCCTTTAAATTCCAATGCAATAACGGTTTTAAACTGCGCCTTTCTATTGGTGGCGTTGTCCATGTTTTTAAGGATTTTTTGGATGTTATCTTCAGAACTTCGTTGTTCGCCAGCATATCTTGCCGAATAAACTCCCGGTGCTCCATCTAATATGTCAACTTCCAAACCCGTATCATCGGCAAAACAATCGTATCCATATTTTTCTTTGATATAGGTTGCTTTTTGAATGGCATTGCCTTCAATAGTTTCTTGGGTTTCTGGCACATCTTCGTAGCATCCAACTTCTTCTAGGCTCAATAATTTAATGTGATTCGGAATTAAGCTTTGAACTTCTCTAAGTTTATTAATATTGTTTGTGGCAAAAACAAGTTGCATGGCTAAATTGGTTTTTTGATGTTGTCTTTTACAAAAGTACTTTAAAATTTAGATTCTGTAGAAACGGCTGGCAGTTTTATGAAGCATATAACTTTAAATATTATTTATGATTTATATCATGACCCATTTGTTATTAAACCTGTATTTTGGTATCGTAATATAAAAACGATTATTATGACAATAAACATTCAATTCGTGAATCTGGATTATAGCGATTCACTGGCAGAGTTCACTACTAAAAAATTAAATAAACTCCTTGAAAAATATGAATGGTTGATTAGTGCCGATGTGTTTTTCAAAGAAGAAGGCACCAATCCTGACAAAGGTAAAATCTGTAATATTAAATTGGGAGTGCCAGGACCAGATGTGTTCGCAACATCCGATGAGAAGAATTTTGAGATGGCCGTAAAGGAGACGATCTCCGATTTGCAAATTCAGTTAAAGAAAAAAAAGCAAACTTTTAAAACTTATTAATAACAAGAATAAAACCCAATTTAACGATGATGATAAGGTTCATTTCGTAATATTGTGAAGGCACGATAAAGTTGTTCAATCATGAACAAACGAATCATCTGATGGGAAAATGTCATTTTAGATAAGGATATTTTCCCATTTGCTTTTGTGTAAACTTCCGACGAAAAACCATAAGGGCCGCCAATAACAAAAACCAATTGTTTAATACCCGAATTCATTTGTTTTTGAAGATGTTCAGAAAAGCTTACCGAATCGTACTGCTTGCCATTTTCATCCAATAAAATAAGAAGATCGCTCGTGCCAACCTTGGCAAGAATCAATTCACCTTCGCGTTGTTTTTGTTGCTTTTCGCTTAAATTTTTGGCGTTTTTTATATCAGGAATAATTTCAAATTCAAACTTAATATAAAAACCCAAGCGTTTTTGATAGTCATCAATAAGTTGTTGTAATTGCTGATTATCGGTTTTACCGATGGCAAGAAGTTTTATTTGCATATCACAAATTTACAAATTTAAGCAGGATTTAGAATTTGGAATTTGTATAGTTTCAGAATCAATTAGTATTTTTACCTAAAATATCCCAAAAATGATTTCACAAGAACAATTCAATAAAGAAATAGAGCTTATCATTGCCAATGCTGTTAGGGAAGATGTGGGCGACGGCGATCACAGTTCGTTGGCATGTATTCCTTTTGATGCACATGGAAAGGCAAAGTTATTGGTAAAAGATGATGGCATTATAGCTGGGGTTGCTTTTGCAAAGCGTGTTTTTGAATATATTGATAAAGATCTTAAAGTGGAAACCTTGATCGATGATGGTGCCGAAGTGAAGCATGGTGATATTGTGTTTTATGTTGAAGGGTCATCGCAATCTATCCTAAAGGCCGAACGTTTGGTTTTGAATGCTATGCAACGGATGAGCGCTATTGCTACAAAAACTAAAATTTTTGCTGATTTGTTGGAAGGAACAGGTGCGAAAATCTTGGATACCAGAAAAACCACACCAGGAATTAGGGCCATAGAAAAATGGGCTGTAAAAATTGGCGGTGGTGAAAATCATAGATTTGCGCTTTATGACATGATCATGCTGAAAGATAACCATATAGATTTTGCTGGTGGCATAACCAAAGCCATTACAAAAACCAAAGCGTATATAAAAGACAATCATCTGGATTTAAAAATTATTGTCGAAGCAAGAAACCTTGATGAGATCGAGGAGATTCTTAAATCAGATGGTGTTTATAGGATCTTGATTGATAATTTTAATTATGAAGACACCAAAAAAGCGGTGGCAATGATTGGCGACCAATGTCAAACCGAATCGTCTGGCGGGATCAATGAAAGCACCGTAAGAGATTATGGATTGTGTGGCGTTAATTATATTTCGTCGGGAGCATTGACCCATTCGGTATATAATATGGACTTAAGTTTAAAAGCCGTGTAGATGTCGGATAATACAGATGTAAATATCGAGGATAAAATTGAGGATAAACTTGAAAAAATCCCCGTATTAAAACATGTTGTCAAACTATTAAAAAAAATAAAACTACCTGCGCTTGAGGGACTTACCTTATATTATTTTTTAAGGCTTTATGTCAAAGGTATCATAAAAGGAGCGGTGACCAGTAGGGCAAGTGCCATTGCGTTTAGCTTTTTTACGGCCATATTCCCGTTCTTATTATTCATTATTATTTTAATTCCTTATATTCCTGTGCCAGGATTTGAAAATGAGTTTAAAGAGTTTTTAAATTCTGTACTGCCACCACAAACCTCCGATTTCTTCTTTGAAAATATTTTTCAGAATATTTATAAAAAGGACAACCGCGGATTGATTTCAACGGTATTTTTATTGTCTGTTTTTTTAATGGCCAACGGAATTAGTGCCCTTTTTTCGGGATTTGAAAGTTCTTATCATCAGCAGCTTACGCGCAGTGTGGTCAAGCAGTATTTGTATTCCGTGATGGTGGCCCTTATCTTAGTTTTATTATTGATTGTGACGATTGCTGTTTTAGGATATTTTGAAATTTATATTATTCAACGCTTGCTGTATTATATGGATAGACAAGGTTATGAAACCTATGAGCAAGGTTTGCTTATGGTGGCCATTGCTAAGTATGTGTTTTTTGTGATTATGGTTTATATTGCTACGGCAACTCTCTATTATTTTGGTACTCGTGAAGGTAAGGACTCTAAATTCTTTTCGGCCGGTGCTTTGCTAACAACCATATTAATTATCGTGTTTTCGTACTTGTTTGGCGTTTATGTTACGTATTTTTCAACCTATAATGAACTTTATGGTTCAATTGGTGCTTTATTGATTCTATTGTTTTATCTATGGTTAAATTCGAATATATTATTGCTTGGTTTTGAGCTTAATGCCACCATCAGATTATTGAAAAAATTTAATCGGAACAAATCATTAAAAGAACTTTCTTAATTTTTTACATGTCCCATTTTATAGATGTTATTCTTCCTGTTCCTCTTGAAAAACTTTTCACTTACGGTATTACCCAAGCCGAGTCAGAGTTTTTGAAACCCGGTATGCGCGTAGCTGTGCCTTTTGGGAAAAGTAAAATTTATACGGGTTTGGTTTTCGCTATTCATCAACAACAACCCTTGGCATACGAAGCTAAGGATATCCATCAAATTTTGGATGAGGCGCCAATAATTACGCAGAACCAATTGGCGCATTGGCAGTGGATAGCCAATTATTATTTGTGCACATTAGGCGATGTGCTTCGCGCCGCGTTGCCTAATTCTTTTTTGCTTGAAAGCGAGGCCGTAATTACAAAAAATGATGATAAGGTTATTAATGAGAGTGATTTAAGGGACGATGAGTTTTTGGTGTATGAGGCACTTCATCATCAGTCATCATTAAAACTTCATGATTTAGTAAATATTCTTGATAAGAAAAATGTGCTTTCTGTGATCAATTCACTTTTAGAAAAGGAGGCGATCTTACTTCAAGAGGAGGTATATGAAAAATATAAACCGAAATTGGTGCGTTATGTCAAGTTGAATTCCCAATATTCAGCAGCCGATAAACTTCAAGAATTATTAGAAGAGTTGAGCAGGGCACCTAAGCAAAGGGATGTGATCATGACCTTGTTTTCGATTTCGGCCCGAACCAAAAAACCTGTTAAAGTTTCAGATTTGATCGAAACGAGCGGTGCATCCTCATCGATTGTTAAAACATTGATCGATAAGCTGATTTTGGAAGAGTATTATTTTCAGGAAGACCGCATCAATTATTCTGGAGATGACAACGAAGCTTCAAAAACCTTGAATATTTATCAAGAGAAAGCGCTTGAGGAAATTAAGCAGTCTTTTGATGCGTTTAATATTACTTTGCTCCATGGGGTGACATCTTCCGGAAAAACTGAAGTTTATGTAAAACTCATTGAAGAAGTGATTGCGCAAGGTAAACAAGTATTGTATTTGCTTCCTGAAATTGCGTTGACTACGCAGTTGGTGAGTCGATTAGAAACTTATTTTGGCGGCAATGTTTCTGTTTATCACTCCAAATACTCATCGCATGAGCGGCTTGAACTATGGAACAATGTGTTGCATAATCAACCTAAAGCGCAAATTGTATTGGGTGCCCGGTCGTCAATTTTTTTGCCATTCCAAAATTTAGGATTGGTCATTGTTGATGAAGAACACGAAACGTCGTTTAAGCAATTTGATCCGGCACCGCGTTATCATGCTCGTGATGCAGCTATTGTTTTGGCTTCTCTTTTTAAAAGTAAAACACTTTTAGGATCGGCAACACCTAGTTTGGAAACCTATTATAATGTAAAACAGGGAAAATATGGTTTGGTAGAAATTTCACACCGTTATAATAATGTGTTGATGCCCGATATTGAATTGGTAGATATTAAGGATAAGCAAAAACGCAAACGGATGACGGGTCATTTTAGTGATCGGTTGATTGAAGAAATGACCGCTACTTTAAAAGAAGGCCATCAGATTATATTGTTCCAAAACCGACGTGGTTTTTCGCCTATTGTAGAGTGTGTAACCTGTGGTCATTCGCCACAATGTCCCAATTGTGATGTGAGTTTAACTTACCATCAATACAAAAATGAGTTGCGCTGCCATTATTGTGGTTATTATACCGTGATGCTCAAAAACTGTATGGCGTGTGGCAGTGTCGAGCTGGATAATAAAGGTTTTGGCACAGAGCAAGTTGAAGAAGAAGCCCAAGCACTTTTTCCAGAATATAAAGTGGCGCGTATGGATTTGGATACGACGCGCGGCAAATTTGGTTTTGATAAATTAATAACCGCTTTTGAGCAAAACGAAATTGATATTTTGGTAGGTACACAAATGCTGACCAAAGGATTGGATTTTAGGAATGTGAAGTTGGTAGGGATTATGAATGCCGATAATATGCTCAATTTCCCTGATTTTAGAGCGCATGAACGGAGTTTCCAATTGATGATGCAGGTATCGGGTAGGGCAGGACGAACCGATGAAAGAGGAAAAGTGCTGATTCAAACCTATAATCCGCACCACAAGATTTTACAACAAGTTTCGACCAATAATTATGTCGAGATGTATGCCGAGCAAATGGACGAACGTCATAACTTTAAATATCCGCCAATTTATAGGTTGATTAAAATTACCTTAAGGCACAAAGATTTTAATATTGTAAATATTGGCGCCGAATGGTATGCTACGGCACTAAAGCAGGTGTTTAAAAGTAATGTTCTAGGGCCTGAGTTTCCACCTATTTCGAGAATCAGGAATCAGTTTCATAAAAATATTTTGATTAAGATTCCACAGCAACAATCCTTATCAAAAACAAAAAAAGCCATCGTTAAGATTAACAACAGCTTTTTGAGCATTAAGGAATTTAGGTTGGTTAGGGTAATTCTAAATGTCGATAATTACTAATACGATAAAATTTTCATGATTGATTAGATTTGGTTTGGGACAGATCTATCAATGTTTAGATGTTATTTAAGGCATCTACAAGTTCGGTCTTTTTGTTCCTGCTTAATGGGATCTCATAGGCACCGACTTCAACATTTTTACTGTTA
The DNA here is from genome assembly GCF_035577925.1 of Gelidibacter sp. GTDB lineage: Bacteria > Bacteroidota > Bacteroidia > Flavobacteriales > Flavobacteriaceae > Gelidibacter. The sequence goes on from NZ_DATJCY010000202.1 coordinate 26,763, forward strand.
AATCGATCTACTTTGTCCAAGTTGACAATGTACGATTTATGGATTCTTAAAAACTTGCCTTCCGGAAGTTCCTGTTCAAAAGCTTTCATGGTCGAAAGCACCACTAAGCTGTTTTCTTCGGTGACCAATTTTACATAATCACCAAGTGCTTCAATCCACTTAATGTCTTTGATGTAAACCTTACGTTTTTTAAGATTACTTTTAACAAAGATGTGCTCGCCATCGGCCTCATTGAAATCGAGTTTCAATTTATGTAGTTCTACAGCTTTTTCTACGGCAACATTAAAACGTTCTCTTGTGATCGGTTTGTGCAAATAATCTGTAGCATCATAGTTAAAGGCTTTAAACGCATATTCGGTTTTACCAGTAACAAAAATAATTTGAGGTTTGTTGTTGAGTACATCAAGTAATTCAAAACCATTGAGAACAGGCATTTCAATATCCAAAAAGATGAGGTCCACTTTATGGGTATTTAAACCGTTTTTGGTTTCAAGGGCACTGCTGTATTCAGCAATAAGATTAAGTGAAGGATGGTTTTCAATTAACTTTACAATCGATAAGCGTTGTATCGCAGAGTCATCAACTACTACACAGTTTAAAGTCATAACATTTCATTTATTTAGGTTAAGATATCGACAATAGTACAAAAAATTCGGATAAAAACCTAATATCGTCGGCAAAGTGTTCAATTTAACATATTTTTACCATTATAATATTAGCGTAAATTTAAATAATATTTAGTTGTGAGAACCATTTATAATGATTATTTTTGCAGACATTTTTAATTAATAAATTGAATAATATGAATCATTATGAAACTGTTTTCATCTTAAATCCCGTTTTATCTGAAACACAGATAAAGGAAACAGTAGAGAAATACGAAGATTTTCTTGTTTCTAGAGGAGCAAAGATGGTATCCAAAGAAGATTGGGGCTTAAAAAAATTGGCCTACCCAATCCAAAACAAAAAAAGTGGATTTTATCACTTGTTTGAGTACACTGTACCTGGTGAAGTTATCAACGCACTAGAATTAGAGTTTAGACGTGACGAACGTTTTATGCGCTATTTGACAGTGAAATTGGATAAGCATGCAATCTCTTGGGCTGAAAGAAGAAGAACTAAATTAAAACAAAAAGCATAATTATGTCATCAATAGAACAACAAGCCAAAGGAAAAAAAGATGGGGAAATCAGATATTTGACCCCATTGAATATTGACACAAGCAAAACGAAAAAATACTGTCGTTTTCAAAAATCTGGTATCAAATATGTTGATTATAAAGATGCTGATTGGTTGTTAGGATTTGTAAACGAGCAAGGCAAATTGTTGCCAAGACGTTTAACAGGAACATCATTAAAATATCAAAGAAAAGTATCTGTAGCAGTAAAAAGAGCGCGTCACTTGGCGTTGATGCCTTATGTAGCAGACTTATTAAAATAATTAAAACATAACTATGGAACTTATATTAAAACAAGACGTTGAAAATTTAGGATTTAAAGACGATGTTGTAACGGTTAAGAACGGTTATGGTAGAAATTTCTTAATTCCTCAAGGACAAGCTATTATGGCGACGGCTTCGGCTAAAAAAGTATTGGCTGAGAACTTGAAACAACGTGCTTTTAAAGAAAAACAAATTATTGAAGAGGCTCAAAAACAAGCCGAAGCAATTAAAGCATTGGAAATCAGATTGACTTCTAAAGCAGCTGCAGGTGCAATTGCTGGCGATAAGTTATTTGGATCTATTACGAATATCGATTTGGCAAATGCTTTGGCAGAAGCTGGTATTTCTGTAGATAGAAAATACATTGCTGTAACTGGTGGTATCATCAAACGTTTAGGTCAATATGCTGCTGTGATCAGATTGCATAGAGATGTAACAGTTGATATGACTTTTGACGTTATTGCAGAAGCATAATTTTTGTAATAAAAACTGTAAAAGCCTCAATCCTTTAATGGAATGAGGCTTTTTTCATAAACATAATTTTTATTCTTAATTAAGTATTAAAGTTATTGTTAATAAAAAGAACCAACATTTCAATAACTTCACATTTATGTTAAAATAGGTTTCTTCCCTTTGGGGAGATCAAGAAGGAATCATGAAATATACAAGACTTAGCAAAGAGCAGTTTGAGGAACTGCATCAGGAATTCATCAATTTTTTGGCAACACAATCCATAACGGCTGATGAATGGGCTGCTATAAAAACAAATACACCAGAAGTAGCTGAGGAAGAATTGGATGTGTTCAGTGATTTGGTATGGGAAGGTGTTTTGAGTAAAGTAGCTTATCTGGAACATATTTCTCCACAGCAAATACATTTATTCCATCTGACGGAAAAAAATATGCAGTTGATAGCAATAAAGCTTAAAATTGACACTATAGATTTAACCACCAATCAAGGTTTTGACTGGTTGAGAAATAATCTACTTTCTGATGATGTCGAATTTTTAACAGCCAATAAAGACTATTCTGAAGATAAAGCCTTAGATAAATTTAAGCTCATTCAACAAGGAAGTGTTATTACCAAAGGTAATTTGTTTAAGTATTTTGAGAAGTTAGTGCTTGGAGAATAAAATTAATATTTAAGAATCAAACTAAAATTGTTTTTTGAAAGTCAAGAGATATTTAAACTCTTATGGGTTCTATCCAATTTCAATTTCAACTTCAATTTCAAATTTTACTCATAGCGCAATGATTCCACCGGATCTAGTTTAGCAGCTTTTACAGCCGGTAATAATCCCGCTACAACTGCTACAATAAATGCTATTGTAAATGCACTGAACATGGCCAACCATGGTGTGGAGAACTGGAAATCGGCTGCAGCCGAAACGCCATAGCCAATCAGCACACCTAAAATTATCCCCAATATCCCACCCAGTTGCCCGATGATGATGGATTCCATAAAAAACTGTGTAGCGATGGTTTTTCGTTTGGCACCCAAGGCTTTACGGACGCCAATTTCACGCGTTCGCTCAGTGACCGATACAAATAAAATATTCATCAAAGCTATGGACGATCCTAAAATGGTAATCAGGCTTATGATCCATGCCGCAACATACAGGTAATTGGTTATAGATCCAATGCGGTTGATTAAGTCGTCACTGCGTTCTATTCCAAAATTATTTTCTTCGATAGGATTAAGCCCTCTAATATTTCTAAAAGTCAATATAGCATCGTCTTGCGCGCCTTCCAACATGTCTTTGTTGTCGGTTTTGACACTTAGACTATAGTTAATATTTGGATTCGTAAAAAGTGTTCGTGCTTTTTGAATGGGCAGCATCATGCGCAAATCTTGATTGTTTCCAAAGCTCGAACCTTTGGCCTTTAAAACGCCTATTACCTTAAATTTGGCACCTCTTACGCTTAGTGTCTGACCAATTGGATTGACGTTGTTTAAAAGTGCCTTTGCCAAATCACTTCCGATAACACAGAGTGAACTGCTGTTTTCTATATCAAAAAAGTTAAATTCGCGCCCCTCGCTTACTTCCAATCCAGAGTTTTGGATATAATTTTCATTAACGCCCAAAACCATTACTTCAGGATCTGATTTTTTGTTTTCGAATTTTACTTCGGCCGATTGCGTTCCTATAAATGAAACAGATACTTGTGTGAATGGAAAATTATATTGGGTTTCAAAATCTTTGACATCACGATAACCTATGATTGGATTGATTTTTTGAACTTCCTTGCCACTTTCACGCTGCGTATTAAATTCATAGCGTTGAATATTGAAAGTATTGGCACCCATAGATGAAAAGTCGCTCGAAATAGTGTTTTCCAAAGCAGATACCGCACTCAAAATTCCCACCAAAGCCGTGATACCAATGGCAATTATCAAAACAGTTAAAATGGTACGAAGCAGTTGAGTACGAATGGAATTGAATGCAATTCTGATATTCTCTTTGAATAATGAAAACATAAAAGCGAGGTGTTCTTGTTAAGCTTGATTGTCTATAAGACTACAAACGGTCAATAAAGTTACTATAAATTTGTAAAAGCGATACTATTTTTTTAAATGTTGCTATTTGTGATTGGTTTTTAACCTAATAGTTATGATAGCTTCTTGTTTTTTTGTTCATATTTTACACTTAACTTGTTTTTTTATAACTCCAAACCGCCAATCCGTTCATGACAAGACCATAAACAAGTGTTTTGATAATTTGAGGCAAAATATCCATAAACCCAGAACCTTTAAGCATGACCATCCGCATCACTTGAACAAAGTATTTTATAGGATTAAATTCGGTAATGATCTGTGCCCATTTTGGCATACTTTCAATGGGTGTAAACAAGCCGCTCATTAAAATAAATATCACCATAAAAAACCAAGCAATAAACATGGCTTGTTGTTGCGTGTCCGTAAAGTTTGAAATGAATAAACCAATGCCCAAAACCACTAAAATGTAGATGGAAGTGTAGAAGTACAGGAGTACCAAACTACCTAATATGGGAATGTTAAATATCAAGCGTGCCAATACCAATCCAACAGTTAATAATCCCATTCCAATAACCCAAAACGGAAAGAGTTTTCCGATGATGAACTGACTTTTTTTGATGGGCGTTACGTTAATCTGCTCCAACGTGCCAATTTCTTTTTCTCTGACAATATTCATTCCTGATAGAAAAAGGGTGATCATGGTCACCAACAAAACTAAAATGCCAGGTACCATAAAAGTTTTATAGTTTAAGGTTTCATTATACCAAAATAGAGGGATGGTATCAATATGTATAGGTTGAATTTGAAGATCTGAAATTTGCGCTAAATTGGTTCTAATATTCTTGTTGTAACTTTGTATTATTTGTGTTATATATACATTCTGAACACCAGCGGCGGCACCATCAATGGCATTTATAGTGACCCCTAACGTGTTGTGTTTTTCTTTTTGTAAATCACGTTCAAAATGCCGCGGAATCTCCAATACAACATCGATTTCTCCTTTTAACATCGCGGCACTTGATATTGCTTCTGAAGGAAAATCTGTTAACACATCGAAGTAAGTTGAGGCGTTGAATTTTTCTATTAATGCTCTTGATGTGGACGAATGATCATTGTCGATATAGCTAAATTTGATATTCTTAACCTCAAAAGTAGCAGCATTCGACAGAATAACGAGTTGGAGTAGAGGCAGAACAAAAATGATCGGAAGCATGCCTTTATTTCTAAAGATTTGCTTGAACTCTTTTTGTATGATATAAAGGATTGTTTTCATAATATTCCTGCGATTCCGATAGTTATCGGGAAGGAATCTCTTTTTAAGTTGTTCGTTCTTTCTAAATGTGCTGTAAACCTGACGGTTGATGATGTTTTTTTTGAGACCTACAAGGCTTCCAGAACCTTGCAGGATTTTCTACCCACTAAACTTCACTCCAGTCTAATTTTATACTTTTTCACGCTCAATCCAATAAAAAATAGCGTCATTCCCAATAAAATCAGGGTTTCTTTCCATATAAATTGCAGCCCTACGCCTTTTAGCATAATGCCTTTTATAATGATGATAAACCATTTGGCAGGAATGATGTTGCTAATGATTTGAAGCGGTATAGGCATGCTCGAAACAGGGAAAATAAATCCAGACAATAATATTACAGGAAGCATCAAGCCCATTAATGATATCATCATTGCCGTTTGTTGGGTTGCCGATATAGTAGAGATTAATATGCCCAATGCCAATGAGGTGATGATGAACAATACGCTTTCCAATCCTAGCAAAAACAAACTCCCTTGAACGGGCATCTTAAATATAAAAATGCTCATCGCCACAATGATTATGGCATTGATGATGGACAGAAAAATATAGGGAAATACCTTTCCTACGATGACCTGAAAGGGTTTTAAAGGCGATACCAAAAGGATTTCCATAGTACCCAATTCTTTCTCTCGAGTGATAGAAATCGAGGTCATCATTGCGGAAACCAACATCAAAATAATGGTCATCACGCCGGGAACAAACATATAAACACTTTTCAGTTCCGGATTATAAACCATGCGCGTTTGTGGTATTATTTGGTAAGTAAGTGTAATATCCTTGTTCAGTTGCTTTTGATATTGTTGGAGAATGGCATTTACATAATTGGTAATGGTATTTGCGGTATTCGGATCCGTGGCATCTGTAATAATCTGAATCGTTGCTTTGTGGTCTTTAATGAGGTTTTTACTAAAGTCCTTTTCGAAATTTAAAACGGCTTTGACTTTTCCGTTTTGAAAAACAGCAGCAATATCCGTTTCGCGCGTGATGATTTGCTTGATGCTAAAATATTTTGAAGCTGCTATTTTATTAATAATTTCTTCCGTATTGGCATCTTTTGAATGGTCCAAAATGGCAATATCCACATTGTTGATTTCATTGGTAATGGCAAAACCAAACAGTAAAATTTGGGCAATGGGCATTCCGAAGAGAATAAACAGCGAGCGTCTATCTCTAAAAATATGGTAGAATTCCTTTTGTACAAAACCTTTGAATCTTTTCATGCTACTACCCGCGAAAGCAGAAATCTTTATTTTTTATATTAATATTTCCCGCAGATTTTTAAATCTGTAAACTCTAACTGAAAACTCCTTCTAACCTCTCGCCAATTTCAAAAACACATCATTCATGCTGTCCACTCCAAACTGTTCTTTAAGCTTTTTTGGTGTGTCCAAAGCTTCTATTTTTCCGTTGACCATGATGGAAACACGATCACAATATTCAGCTTCATCCATATAATGTGTGGTCACAAAAACCGTGGTGCCCTGATCGGCCGCTTTATAAATTAGTTCCCAAAATTGACGTCTCGTTATGGGGTCAACTCCTCCTGTGGGTTCGTCCAAAAACACGATTTTAGGATCGTGGATCAAGGACACTGAAAACGATAGTTTCTGTTTCCAGCCTAATGGCAACGAGCCTACCAACTGGTCGGCAACTTTTTCAAGACCTAATTCTTTAATTAATGCTTCTGATTTTTCTTTGATTGTTTTTCTTGATAAACCATAAATTCCACCAAAAAAAGTAATGTTTTCTTTAACGGTTAGGTCATCATACAAAGCAAATTTTTGGCTCATATAGCCAATATTCTTTTTGATGTTTTCTGGGTTCTTATAAACGTCAAATCCTGCTACAGAAGCTTTGCCAAAAGTTGGTGTAGAAATACCGATCAGCATTTTTATGGCGGTGGTTTTTCCTGCGCCATTGGCACCTAAAAAACCAAATATTTCGCCTTTTTCAACCTCAAAAGTGATGGCGTTTACCGCTATGAAATCGCCGAATGTCTTTGTTAATCCTTCTGCTTGAATGACTTTGTTCATTTTTTTAAATTTATACCTACAAGGTTTGATTTATACCTACAAGGTTTTGGAAACCTTGCAGGATGGGATAACTTGTAAGCTATTTAGCCAATTCCATAAAAACGTCTTCAATTGTAGCTTTGGTTTCTTCGATTTCAATTTTTGATAGATTTTTTGATTCTAAATATCCAAGTAATTCCTTCGGATTAAAATCGGATCTTTTATCGGTGTAATGCACAAATTCACCAAAAGGATAAACACTATGGCTGAATTCATAGGCCTTTAAATCATTGATTAATTGGTACATATTATCCGTGCTAACATTGTAGATTGCTTTTGGATAGTTTTTCACGATAGTTTCAGGTGTGTCAATCTCCAATATTTTCCCATCTTGAATAAGTGCCACTCGGTCACAAAGTTCGGCTTCATCCATATATGGCGTTGAAACCAAAATGGTAATGTCCTTTTGTTGCAGGCGTTTTAACATTTCCCAAAATTCTTTTCGAGATACAGGATCAACACCAGTTGTTGGTTCGTCTAAAAACAACACTTTTGGTTTATGAATGAGCGCACAGCATAAGGCGAGTTTTTGTTTCATGCCACCGGAGAGCTTACCGGCCCTACGGTTTTTAAAAGGTTCAATTTGGATATATATATCCTTTATCAGCTCATAATTTTCTTCGATGGTAGTTCCAAAAATAGTGGCGAAAAAACTGAGGTTTTCTTCAATCGTTAAATCTTGATATAATGAAAATTTCCCCGGCATATACCCAACATTTTTCCGAATTTCTTTATAGTTTTTAACAACATCAAAACCTGCCACAGAAGCTGAACCTTCATCCGCGACCAACAATGTGGTCAAAACCCTGAATAGCGTAGTTTTACCCGCGCCATCAGGGCCTATAAGTCCAAAAAGTTCACCTTTTTTAACATCAAAAGAGATGTTTTGTAAGGCTTTTACATTTTTATATGATTTTGATATGTTGGAAATGGAAATATCCATTTACTTGAAATATTCGTAATATCCAGAGATGTTTTCTTCAATACTGTGTTTGATTTTCGAAGCATCTTCAACGGTTTCGGTTTTTGAAAGTGCCGCAATTTTTTCGATCAGTGGATGTAGCCAAATGTGTAGGTTATCATGTGACGGGCCTTGCATTGTACAGTTTTTAACAACATAATTTTTGTCCTCATTTAACAGTTCGGCCAATTTGTGATAGTCTTGCAAGGTGCTTGTTGTTAGCGAATTGAAAGTATTTTGCAGTTTTTGAGCACCTTCGTTTGTTGTTGCATCAGATTGCCATTTGGAGCCATTGTCCATTTCAATTTCTTCTTTCCAGGCATTGCCATACACGTCCGAGTGTTCATCGTCATGATGTTCGTTTGCAACTGCAACAGCGTGTTCAACGGCGTCTGATTTTGTGATCGTTTCTGCGTTTTTGCTGTCTTTACAGCCTACTAAAGCCAATAGGCCGATTGTAAAAAATAAATGTTTCATTGTTTTTGATTTTAGTGATTATTATTAATTATTTGAACTATTTGTTTTTGTTAATCTCCCTTTTCTTTGGAAGTGGTTGATGATTCGATCCATAATTCGGCAGGCATTCCTATTTTTAGACTGCCATCGTTGACAACATCTACTTTTACGGCATATACCAATGCAACGCGTTCTTCTTTGGTTTGGATGATTTTTGGTGTGAATTCTGCTTCCGAAGCGATCCAACTGATCTTGCCTTCATAAGATGCCATCGTATCGGCACTATCAATTTTAACGGTTACTTTTTGGCCTATTTTTATGCTTGCCAATTGTGTTTCACTTACATACACGCGCAATTGCATCGTATTTAAATTGGCAATTTTATAGAGTGGTTTTCCAAATACGGTAATTTCATTGGGCTCAGCATATTTGGATAAAACAGTACCATTTATCGGATTGATTATTTTGCTTTTTTGGATTTGATCGTCCAATTGTTTTAACTGTACGTCAATACTTTTTAGTTCGTTGACCACGGGCGCATTTTGGATTTCAATACTGCGAATTTGGTTTTTGATCACATCGATTTCTCCTTGAACATCATCCCATTGTTTTTGCGTTCCGGCATTATCTTTTATCAGATTTTCAACACGCGATTTATTGGTATTCGCTGTTTTTAATTTGGCGTTCAGTACGTCAATTTGAGATAGTACACCTTTTGATTTTGAGATGATGACTGCTTTTGAAACTTCCAATTGTTCACGTTTTAATGCCAATGGAATGGTGTCGATATAACCAATGAATTGCTCTTTTTTGAGCTTGTCGCCTTCATTAACATCAAATTGCATCAGTTTTCCGTTGTTTTCAGCAGAAATGGTTATTTCTGTAGCTTCAAAATTACCATAGCCATCTGCTTTCTTTTGACCATTTCCGCAAGAAAATAAAATGGTGGCCAAAAGATTTAATCCTAATATATAGCTCTTGGTTTTCATAATTTAATTTCCTTTAATGAGGTTGTAATTGGCTTTTGCCAGTTGTAATTCAATTTTATGCTTCATCAAATTGGTTTGATCTTCATACAAATTGGTCAGCTCGGTGATGTATGCCGAAGTGGTAATAACGCCGTTTTTGAGTTGCGAACTTGCCGATTTTAGAATGTCTTCCCTGAGTTTTATTATTTCTTGATCGGAGGTGATAAATGTTTCAATTTTTTCAATTTCTTTTTGTTGTTGCATCAGTTCAATAGTGGTATTCAACTTAAATGTTTCGGTATCGGTATCGATGATATCTTTATTGATAGCTAAGGATTCGCGTTGTTTTTTATTGGAATTCCAGTCAAAAATGTTCCAGTTCAATTTTGCACCAATCATGTAAAAAGCTTGGAAAGAATTATCCAACATATTTAATCCAGGATTGCCATAGCCGCCCGATGCAAAGCCAATAAGTTTAGGAGCGTTTTGCTTGGAAAGCAAAAGTGAGCTACTTTCAATTTCTTCTTTTTTAAGTTGAAATAAATCCAGTTCTGGTCGGCTCAAATCCGAATTTATTTTTGTTTCGATTAAAGGATTGTGAAAAGTAATTGAAGTATCCAAAGGCTGACCTATAAGTTGTGAAAGCGATTTAATAAACGTTGATTTTGAACTTTTTACTTCGGTAAATTGTTGATTCAATTTTAAAAGTTCGGCTTCAATAATTTTGTCCGATGCAGGCAAAAGAGCACCATGAGTAATGCCAGATTTCACTTCTTTCAACTTGGTTTCCAGTTGATTTTGTTTTGCTTTTAACAAAGTATCTGTTTCCTGCGCCAATAAAATCGAAAAATAAAGCTGATTGATTTTTTGTTTGATCTGGTATAAACTGACTTCAACTTGTTTTTGTTTGGCTTTGAACTGCGCGGATTTTAAGTTTAAAGATGCATCCGTGGCACCACCATTATAAATAAGTTGATTGACCGAAATTGTAGTGCGGTATTGGTCTTTGTTTGGTGGATTAATACCAGTATTCGGAATAGGAACTTCGGTCACTTCCGATTGATATGTAGCCTGCATATCCCAGCTTAATTGTGGAAATTTGGCAGTGGTAATTGCCTCAAGTTCCAATTGATTTTGAGTCGCCAGCAATTGGAACTGTTTGGCTAAAGGATAATTTAAGGTTGCTAGTTTATAACAATCATCAAGCGATAGGCTTTGTTGTGAAACCATTGAGAAGTTTATCAATCCTATGAAAATGATGATTATCCGTTTCATATTATGGGCATTTTATAGAATTAATCAAGAAATTTGCAACTTCTATTTTTCGATCTTCTAAAAATAGATTATAAGCCGCTTCATCTTTTCTTGTAAACGCTTTTATTAACGGTTTTCCTATAAATGGAAAGATATTGAGTGCCAAAATATTTACAAAAAGTTGTTCGGCATCTATTGGCTTTATGATGCCTTGACTGATCTCAAAGTTTACTTTGGCTTTAAATTTTTCGAGATTTGGAAACCCTGGTGTTTGTTTTATTTTTTGAATAAAACTATCATTTCTGTTCAGTTCGCTAATGATGAAATTTGGAAGGTAAGGGTGTTTTGACATAAACGAAATATAATGACTTGTAAAATCCCTGATTTTATCTTCAATAGAAGAATCATCATTTAAAATAATGTTTAATTGAGGTGCAAGTAGTGCGAATACATTTTTAAAAACCGCTTCAAAAAGCATTTGTTTACTTTTATAGTAATAGTGGAGCATGGCTTTGTTAATACCTGCAACATCAGCAATTTCTTGCATTCTGGCACCGTCCATTCCTTTGGATTGGAAAACCTTTTTAGCAGCATCAAGTATTTGCTGTTCTGTAGTTTCTTCTTTTTTCATTTCAACCAATCAGTTTAACCATTTGGTTAACAAAGATAATAAAATATCTTTGAGATACTATTTTTGGTTTCAAAAATATAATACTTGGTAATAATTATCTTATAATCAAATAAGTATAAAATGTGCTTTAAAAACGGAAGAGGTTTTCAATAAAATTTAACCAAAGGATAAAACTATTGGGTAATAATAAATTCCATGTAGAAAATAAAAATGGCCATTGCAAAAATAAAATAGCCAAAACCATTCTTTAATTTATCACCATCCATAAAACTGCTAAGATAGCTTCCAATAAAAATCCCGACCAGTGATATTCCGGTAAAGGTCATTAAAAAAGGCCAATCTATGGTCATGGTCAACGCATCTCCCAAAAAGAAACCCAAAATGGACTTGAAAGCAATAATTATTAATGAAGTTCCAACGGCAACTTTCATTTCGACTTTGGCCAATAAAACCAGCGCTGGAATAATTAAAAATCCACCGCCAGCACCGATCAATCCTGTAATTCCACCTACTATTAATCCTTCAGCCAATATTAAAGGATAATTGTAGGTTACATTTTCATTCGGAACCAGTAACTTTTCCTTTTCTTGTTTAAGCATTGAAAAGGCGGCAGGAATCATCAATAAGGCAAAAAGACCGAACATGCCCATACGTCTTGTAAACTCAAAATCGGCTAGCGTAAATAAAACTTCTGGAAGTATAGGTACTATAAAATATCTGACCATTGTAACGCCAATGACAGATGGAATGCCAAATACTATTGCCGTTTTCCAATCTACAAAACCTTTTGAATGCTGTTTTAATCCCCCAACCAATGAGCTAGTTCCGACAATAAATAAAGAATATGCCGTTGCCGCTTTTTCATCTATGGCAAATAAATAAGCCAAAACGGGAACTGCTAAAATTGAACCGCCACCACCAATGAGGCCTAAAGATATGCCAATGGCTAAGGCACTGAGGTAGCCAAAAAGTTCTATAAGTTCCATAAAAATACGTTAGGTGTCAAAAATAGTTTACTTATAAATATTTTAGTGTAATATTAGTTACAAAGTATTGTAATTTTAATTTTGGAATTAAATTTGGCGATAAAAAATGTTGACTGACCTATAGATATTTTTTAATGTCTTTAACTTTTAAAGAGTATTCATGATCATTTTAATCAATTGATCTTTGATTGTTAAAAGTGTTATGTTTTTGATTTTCATATTGTTTGGTGTTTTTTAACGCAGTTTGATTAAGTACTGTGTAGACGACTAGTTTTATATGAAAGTATATGATTTTTTTATTTCATATTTAAACTGGAGTTGTATTTTTGTCAAATGAATTGCTAAAACGTATGGCAATAGTTAACAAAAGCCTTATAATTGAATTTTTAATATTTGATTTATCATTTTAAAATTTAATTATTAAATTATTCAGTCTAATATTTTATTCGCCGATATAACATGGATGCTATAATTAATTTACTTATCAAAGAGTTTCAATTGCCACTTCATAATCCTGTTCTGATTTTTTCATTAATTCTTTTTATTATTTTGTTAGCGCCCATATTGTTGCAGCGCATCCGAATTCCGGGTATTATCGGTTTAATTATAGCAGGGATAATTATTGGACCAAAAGGTCTCTACATTCTGGAAGATAATGAGTTTGTTAAGATATTCTCAACAATTGGACTATTGTATATTATGTTTATTGCCGGCTTGGAGCTCGATCTGAACCAGTTTAAAGTCAATAAAAACAAAAGTATTGTATTTGGTATCTTTACGTTTATTATCCCACTCAGTATTGGCTTTCCATTATGTTATTACCTATTGAGTATTTGGGATGAGAACTTCAATTTTGGAGCAAGTTTGCTTGTAGCGAGTATGTTTGCAACGCACACACTTTTAACTTATCCAATCGTCAGTAAATTTGGTATTTCTAAAGATAAAGCAGTTGCTGTTGCTGTAGGAGGGACAATTTTGACAGATACCGCGGTCCTTATTATTTTGGCAGTTATATTGGGATCGCATACTGGTGGACTAACGCAGGAATTCTGGATCCGTTTGGTAATATCCCTTTTCTTATATTCCTTGGTTATGTTTTTGGTTATTCCACGAATTGCATCATGGTTTTTTAGGAAATTGGAAAGCGAAAAACATTCGCATTATATATTTGTGCTTTCGGTTGTTTTCTTTTCGGCGTTTTTAGCAGAAATTGCAGGACTTGAGGCTATCATTGGTGCGTTTGCGGCTGGTTTGGCATTAAATAAACTTATTCCAAGTTCGTCAGCATTGATGAACCGTATTGAGTTTATCGGAAACTCGTTGTTTATTCCTTTTTTCCTGATCAGTGTCGGGATGATTGTTGATGTTAGTGTCATTTTTAGTGGATGGACAGCATTGGCTATCGCTGCTGTTCTAACCGTTGCGGCATTGTTTGGAAAATGGCTAGCGGCCTATTTGACCCAACTCGCTTTTAGGTTTAGCAATACCCAGCGCAATCTTATTTTTGGACTTAGTGGTGCACACGCTGCCGCAACGTTGGCTGTAATTATGGTTGGACATCGTGAAGGTATTGTGGACGATGCTATTTTGAATGCCACCGTTATCATTATTTTGGTTTCTTGTTTGGTTGCATCATTTGTTACAGAACATGCTGCCAAAGCCATGGTCAAGGAAATTGAGGAAAATGGTGATCCTGCCCTGGACGATACCATAAAGGAAGAGCAAATTTTAATACCTATTGCGAATCTTGTAAATATTGAAAAGGTACTGGATTTTGCGGTTCTTATCAAAGATAAAAAGTCGGTCAATCCAGTATCCATCTTGACCGTAGTTCCAAATACGGATGAAGCAGAAAAAAGTATTATCAAATCCCGTCAGGAGCTCGAAAAATTTGTTGCTGAAACTTCTGCTTCAGATACGCAGTTAAAAGTTAAAGTAATTATAGATCACAACGCTGCAAGTGGTATTTCGCGTAGTGCCCGTGAGCTTATGGCCGATATTATTTTGTTGGGGTGGCCACAGAAAACAGGGTTCTTGGATAAATTAATTGGCGATAAAATGGAAAGTATTCTGGATAATACAGATAAAACACTTTTTATATGCGATTTTCAAATTCCATTGGTCAACCATAAACGCATTTTTTTGATTGTTCCGCCTGATGCAGAATTTGAAGAAGGTTTTGCTATTTGGATTAATAAAATAGCGAAATTATCGGTAGAGCTTTCAATTCCTATCCAACTCAATTGTACCGAAAAAACCCATGATGCCATTTTAAAATTTGCAGAAACCAACAAGATCTCTCTTCCAATAAGCTTTTCTGTTTTTGAAGATTGGGAAGAGTTTTTTGTTCTTTCACGAGAAATTTCTGAGACCGACTTTATTGTTATGGTTTCTGCACGTCGTGGTTATGTTTCGCATTTTGGTGCATTGGACAGATTGCCAGCTAAATTGGAAAGACATCTAACCACAATTAGTAAGATGGTTATCTATCCACAATAAAATAGTTGACTATTGCTATGTATATTAAAATAATATCTTCATAGAAATTAGAATGATATTTAACACTTATTAGATTCTGTTATTTTTATATAACAGAATCTTTTTTGTTTAGCACTATTTTAAAAGGTATTAGTAAAATAATCCTTTTTCTATACGGTTATGATAATCAAGAAAACTAAAAAGTATTGTTAGTTAATTTTTAGTGATTTTTTCGTCGATCTTTCCGGATTGAATATTTTTTCAAAAGTGGTTAAATCACTTTTTTAATTCCAATATCAAGAAAGACAAAGCTTTTAAATATTATAAAGCGGTAAAATTTAACAATCATATTCGCTTTTATTTTGTATTTTAAGATTGTAATCGATTAAATTTAGTTAAACATGAACCTGATCCATGCAATGATTTTGTTAGTAACCTTTAGCACAGCATCCGTTGAATGTGGTAGTGGTTCAAATACAACTAATTATATGATAAATTCCAATAACGATTTTACATCGCCATTAATAAGTGCTGTTTCTAAAAAAGATTTAAAGCTTGTGGCTGAAATATTAAGATCTAAACCAGATATGGAAGTAAAAGATAACAAAGGAAGAACGGCTTTGATGATCGCCACATATAATCAAGATAATTTGATTGCTGAAATGCTTATAAAAGCTGGTGCTAATGTTAATGCACAAGATAGCATGTTGAATAGTCCTTTTTTATACGCGGGTGCCAGTGGAAACTTGACGATTTTAAAATTGTGTCTTGCTAATGGTGCTAATTTTGACATTTATAATCGCTATGGTGGAACAGCTTTAATACCGGCAGCTGAAAAAAGACATTTGGAAGTTGTCAAAGTATTGTCAGAACTACCTGATTATCCTATTGATCATATAAACAATCTTGGTTGGACGGCTTTATTGGAGGCGATTATTTTGGGGCCAAAAGGTAAAGCACAAGTTGCAATTGTAAAAATATTGGTAGAGGCAGGTTGCGATGTTAATATTGAAGATAAAGAAGGAATAACACCCTTGCAACATGCTAAAAATAGGGGTATGGATGAGATTGTAAACATACTGTTAGAAGCAAATGCCCTAAATTAAAATCATTCTTTCTTATAAAAACAAGCTTTGTTTTATCTTAAAGATGACCACGAAGATTTGTGGTGTAATTTTGAAATATTTTTTAAAAACCGTTAAATATCAGTCTTGATTAGTAAGGAGCAATCAAGACTGATAAGGAAGTTTTAAAGATCTTTCTTTGCCAGATAGAAATCTACTTTTTCGACAGAATCGTCAGCTAATCTTGCATTGAGTTCGTCTAATGTTTTTGGTGGTCCAACGATAATTTTATCGCCTTTTTTCCAATCTAACGGCATGGCAACTTTGTGCTTGTCCGAAATTTGAAGTGCTTCTAAAACTCGTAAAATTTCGTTCATGTTTCTACCTACATTTAAAGGATAATACATGATCAGTCGTATTTTTTTACTCGGATCTATAAAAAACACGGCTCTAACAGCGGCAGTTTCACTTTCATTAGGTTGTAGCATGCCATATAGTTTTGCTACTTTCATATCGATATCTGCAATAATTGGAAAGTCAAAATAAACGCCCGTTTTTTCCCTGACATTTTGTACCCATCCCATGTGCGAGTGGATGCTGTCAATGCTTAAACCTAATAACTCAGTATTTAAAGCATCAAATTCACTTTTTCGAGATGCAAATCCACTCAATTCTGTAGTGCAAACCGGAGTGAAATCGGCAGGGTGCGAAAACATGACCACCCATTTATCTTTTGCAAAATCCGAGAATTTTATTTTCCCTTTGGTTGTGACGGCCTCAAAATCTGGCGCATTGTCACCAATTCTAGGTATTGACCTAACGTTTTGTAATTCTAAATTTGTTTCCATAATTGTTATCTTGTTCTTTAATTTATAAACTTAAGCTATAATGGCATTTTGGGCAAGCACAACGCGTAAAACTTGTTCTGTTTTTGTGAGGCTGCCATAGTGGTAAATGAATCTTAATTGTCTTTTAGGGCTCAATTTTTAAATTGTTCAACGGCATCACTTAAGTCATATATTTCTATTCCCTTCAATTCATTTTCTAGGATACTGCTTCCTGCTGCACTGCGGTAACCGCCCGCACAGTGAACTACAATAGGTTTGTTGATTGGAATATTTTTTGAAGTTTCTCGCAAATCATAAAGAGGATGTGTAAGTGCGTTTTTGAAAATTTTTCCTTCACTGATTTCGCTTTGGTTTCTAATATCTATAATGGTATAGTTATCTGGGTTTTTCTTGAAATCGGCAAGATCCAATGATGGTGTTTTAACGAGGTTTTCATCAGCGAGAGTAATCACTTTTTTAACCTGTTTTTCATAGCCTATTTTGGCCAAACGATTTAAAATTTTGTTTTTGTTTTCTTTGTGATCAATAACTAAAGTGAAAGGTTCATTCGGTAAAACAATAGCGCCAATCCAGGTTTCAAATTTTGAAGTATCTGAAACCGCTTGGATATTGATACTTCCTTTTAAATGGCCGTTTTTAAAACTTTTGCCATCTCTAATATCAATAATAAGGCCTGTGGCCGAGGCTTTTTCGGTAAATGGAATTTTTTCAATGGTTGATTTTAAATTATCTGCACCGGTTTTATTCGTGTCCACATTAAATCCAAAATAAGATGGGATAAACGGTTGTCCATCAAGCAAGGTATCTATAAATTTTTCTTTGGACTTTTCTTTAAAGGCCCAATTATGCATGCGCTCGTCACCTAAAGTGCTACTTGCTGCGCTGCTCAAGTTTTTTCCGCATAAAGAACCTGCACCATGGGCCGGATATACAATGGCGTTATCGGGTAAGTCCTTGAATTTTGTGGTAACCGTATCATACATCATTTTGGCTAGTTCTTCGCGTTTGGCCGTCATGTTTCCCACATTTTCTCTAAGATCAGGTCGCCCTACATCGCCAATAAATAAGGTGTCTCCCGTAAACATTGCGGTTTTGTCATTTTCAGTAGCAACAATCGTAATACTATCTGGTGAATGACCAGGTGTGTTAATGGCGCTTAAAGTGACAGTTCCTAAAGTAATGGTATCACCATCATCAAATCCGATATGTGGATAATCAGCACCAAGTTTTTTACTGTTATAAATGGTTGCTCCGGTTTTTTTATGGATTTCGAGATGTGAGCTCACAAAATCGGCGTGAGGATGGGTTTGGATAATGGCGACTATATCGGCGTTGTTTGCTTTTGCAAAATCATAATATTGCTCCGGATCTCTTTCGGGGTCAATAATGGCCATTTTGCCATCACTCACTATAGCGTAGGAATAGTGGGATAGAGGCTTGTATTCAAATTGTTTGATATTCATAATGTTCAAATTTTAAAAATAAAAAATATTATAAACGACTGTAATTTTTATGGATTGTTGAAATCATGTGGTCAGTTTTTTAAAACTGCAGAATTGAAAATTCTGAGTGGTCCCAAAAGGAGTTAAATGATCTGCTGTTAGGCATCTTGTTTTTTCAAAGCCCGATTCAAATGTTTTAATCAATCCATTTTCATCATATTGCGAAATTTCCAAGCCACTACATTTGGTAGGGCCTTGGGTTGAAAACGTACCGATAATCAATCTATCTGTCACAAATTTGTTGGTAAGGTTTGTGTAGGTTTTTATTTCTGACGCTGAGGTCAAAAAATGAAACGCAGCACGATCGTGCCACAAATCGTAGGTCATTGTAGGTTGAAACGAAATAATGTCAGAGACAATCCATTGTATTTTATCGGCTTTTGTACCCAATCTATTCTTTGCTTTTTCCAGAGCATGGTCAGAAATATCCAAAACAGTAATGTTTGTGTAGCCTTCTTCCAGCAAAAAATCTACCAATTTACTGTCGCCGCCTCCAATATCAATTATTTTGGCTGTTTTGGGCATATTTGCTTCTTTAACCAAAGCTAAGGAAATTTCAGGCTTTATTTGCGTCCAGCTAACTTGATCCGGATTTTTGTTTTTATATAAGGATTCCCAATGTTCTTTTGTATTCATCATTTGTTTTATTGGTATATTGTTGCTATTCTGAAAACAGAAATTGCTGATTTTGAGATTGTATAAAGATAACGATCTTGTGGTAGAATGAATGTAACTTGGGTTACAAATACGGTAAAAACTTAGATTGTCGAATTTTACGATCTAACAATTGATTGCTGTTTTCTGTTTTTCGAAAAGGATAAAATTGTTGTATTTCTTATTTATAATTGGACTTGCACCTTGAACCGGGTGTTATTTTTTATGGAATAATTTTTTTAGTTCTTCCACGGATGGAGAAGTCTGGAAGGCGATCTTATCAAAATCGTTTAAGTTTTTGGTAAATGCTAAAGTACCAACATATGCATTGTTGAGATTGAAGCTCAAAGCCTTGATTTTATGGAAGCCATCAGTTAGTTCTGATGAGATGGTATGGACTCCGTCAGTTACCGGAATGTGTTTTAAATGGTCATCAATACCTTTTCCTATGGCTTTTACAATGGCTTCTTTTCGTGTCCAGAATTTATAAAAGGTCAAATGTTTATTGCGGCGCATGTTAAGCCCTTCCATTTCATTCGTACTGAATATATTTGATAAAATTTCGGGATAATTAAAATCGGTGTTTATATATTCGATATCAACACCTATTGCACTGTTGGCAATGGCAATAAGAGCATAATTGGCCGTGTGTGAGATATTAAAAAAAACTGATGGATGTAATGGTAAATAGGGTTTTTTGTGTGAATCAATATCAATGATTATTTTGGTAATATCCTCATTTATATGTTCAGCCAGGAGATGTTTTAGTATAATTCTACAAATAATAAATCTGTTTTGATCTTTTTTAAAATGATATCGTTCACTTCGATTGCGTTCAGAATCTGATAAAAAAGGAACCAATTCAGGGACTAATTCTTGATATCCCATTGAGTTTTGATCGTGCACAAAATTAATTTCTTCTTCTGCTCAAAACAAATCGATGACAATATCTTGAGGTGTTATGGTATAAGCTTTGGTTGCAATAGCGTGGTTGTGCTCCATTTTATACGGAACATTAAATTGCATTTCGTATTGTTTTTCTTTTCCATGTTTTAATTTTAAAAAGAAGCCAGAAATTTGGATTTTCAACAATTCTTGTTGATTTGTTCGCTTAGAAATAAAGTTTAATAAAAGGCTGTTTTGTAATCTATTGGACTTACCATATAGCATTTTTGGGATGTCATTGAGAATGTCAGGAAAATCATTACAAACATTATAAATATTTGGATATCGGGCTTTATTTTCTGGTGTTGATGGTTCGCAGAGATCAATTAATTTTTCTTCTGTATCTTGAAAAACAATTCCCTGTCCGCTCTCTTTGGATGCGAATTATAAGCGGTTTCCATGATCAATATATCAAAATAAGGTTCAAAATAACTAAGATACTCAGTTTTTGTACCTCCGAAAGGGGGTGTGTCATTAGCAAAGGTGTCATTAAAAAGTAAACCTACCAATTTTCCATTGCCACGAAGTAATTCTGAAGCTTTTTTACTGTAAGAATCCCTTAATTTTGGATCGATTGCACAAAAAAAAGTTTGCTCGATAATGAGGTCAAAAGACATTTCTAAATCGAAAAAATCACGATGGATCAAATGTGTGGATGGAAATAGTGGCACGCGCTTTTTAAAATTGTCCAACGCCGTTTTTGAAAGATCGGCAACATGCACGTTTTTGAACCCATTATGGTGCAAATATTCGGCTTCATACGAATTTCCGCCTCCAGGAATCAATATCTTTGAATCCTTATTGGTCAATTGGTCAAAATAAGCTTTGAGAGGCGAAGAGATCATGCCCAAATCCCAACCTGTATCTTTGTTCTTATAACGATTGTCCCAAAATGCCTCTGATAAATTCATTAATTGGACGTCTTTATGATATTTATAATTTCCTCCTTTTGAAGTAATCCGGATTGCCGCCAAACTTGTTTGCCATTTTTAAACAATAACATGGTAGGGACACCTCTTACTTGGTATTTTGTTGCTAAAGCCTGGTTTTTATCGACATCTATTTTTATAATGGAAATAGTGTCGCCCAAATCATCTTTTACTTCTTTTAAAACAGGTGCTAACATTTTGCACGGTCCACACCATTCAGCAAAAAAATCTACTAAAACAGGTGTGTCCTGATTGATTAATTCTGAAAATTTGCTCATTTTTAATTAGATGGAAAAAAATTGTTTTTTAATCTATTGAAGGATATCCAAGTATTTTCAATTGTTCCTTTACTAGTGGCACATCTCCTTCAGATGAATGATTGAAAGATACCTTACCACGTTCTACATCTACTTGTAAGTGTGTGATGTTTTCAAGATTTGAAAGTTTAGTGGTGATGGTATTTGCACAACCACTACAAACAATATTTTGTACCTGTATTGTAGTTTTCATAAGTTTAGTCGTAGTTTAAAATCCCGCCCTTTAAATCGTATATTTTTTTAAATCCCAAGGCAGATAACTTGTCTGCGGCCCGTTTACTTCTATTTCCACTTCTACAGTAAATATAAACAGGTTGTTGCATATCCAATTTACTAAACTCGGCATTGAATTCTTTGGAGAAAAAATCGATATTTTCAGCGTATTTAATGTGTTTTTCTTTATATTCTTCAGGCGTTCTTACATCAATTAGTTGTACTTTTTTATGAGATATGGAATCTTTGAAAGCCTGAACTTCTAAAATCAAATATTGATCATTTTGTTGTGCATTTGCACTAAAAAATGAAACAATAAGTACCATAATAGCTATTAATTTATTCGTCATTTTTTTTTGTGTTTTTCAAAATTAAAAAACTTGTATTAAAGTTTAAGCAACTAATGTTACACAGTAATTTGGTGTATTTTAATTTTTGTTTAAGTGATTAAAATTTTTATTAAGAGCTTGTTTAAATTTTAACGAAATATTTATTTTGAAAGTCCTTATTTTTCTTAGTTGTATTTTTATGCTCTTTTTAGCATCTTTTAGCTGTTGATTACTTGCTTTAGCCCGCTAAATATGCATGGTCAAAGATTAAAATCTATCTGAAAACAACTACAAAAATTCAAACTATAATTTTTAAACAGGCTCTAAAGATAATCATTGAAAGGTTTATTCTACAATAATTAGCAATATCATCCAACATTCTCGATTCCTTATAATTTCGATCATCTATTT
>NZ_DATJCY010000203.1:0-9524 GCF_035577925.1 Gelidibacter sp.
CAAAACCTATTACACCACCAAGAGCATCATATTTATGCGAAAAAAAACCAAAAAATATGGATATCCAAATTGCGATAAGTGTTCCCCAAATCCAACGGTTTCTGAGGTTGGCTTTATTGAGGTCCAAAATGACGTAAATACCGGAAATGAAAATTAATCCGGCAAAAATAAAAGAAGATATGCCAAACCCATCGACAATAAAAAAGTGGCTCACCCAAGCACCTAATTTATTGAGCCAGTTTTCTGCAACAACTTCTCGTGAACCTAATTCAGTGAGCGTACTTTGATCGGCATTGCCGGTGAAAAAGAATGAAAGAAAGGCGATAAACAACAAAATGCCGCAAATAGCCAATAAGCTTCCAAAAATAAGTTTTTGTTGACTTGACAATTTGATCCCAAACTTTCGAGATGGTTTATTGTTTTTTGATGCGGTTGTAGTAGTCTTAACTCTGGTTTTTTTCTTCGCCATGTGAACTTTCCGTAACTAGGGAAATCTATTAGTGTTTAATTGGATAAGTGTGATATTATCTGTTTTTATATGAAAACAAAAATACAAATTACTAACGTTAATCCTAACGGAATTAGTATTAAAAGAGCTTGGGATAATAAATGATTGCTGCAACGATACATGCTGATATGGCTGCAAAAAAAACAGCTCCTGCAGCAACATCCTTAATATGCCCAATGCTTTTATGATAATCGGGATGCACAAAATCGGCCATCGCTTCAATAGCTGTATTAAGGCCTTCAACACTCAAAACCAAACCGATCATTGCCACTTGAAAAAGCCATTCGGTTGTAGATATTTCAAAATAAAACCCAGCAATCGTAACTAAAACGGCAACAGTAAATTGAATTTTGATACTAGCCTCGGTTCGCAATAAAACAAGTGCACCTTTATATGCCCAGCCGACACTTTTAATGCGATTGACAAGGAAAGAGTCTTTTTTTTTAGACATAAATAATGACTATGAAAGCGATTTTAAAGCAGCTTCGTAATTAGGTTCTTCTGTTATTTCAGAAACTTGTTCGGTATAAATTACTTGAGCTTTGTCATTTAAAACAACTACACATCTAGAGTGTAAGGATTCTAATGGACCATCAATACAGGTCAGCCCATAATTTTTACCAAAATTACCATCTCTAAAATCCGATAGGACTTCTACATTCTCAATTCCTTCGGCTGCACAAAAACGAGCAGATGCAAAAGGTAAATCCTTTGAAATACATAGCACCTTAGTGTTTGTAAGTTGTGCCGCTTTTTGATTGAATGTTCTCACAGATTGTGCACAGGTGCTTGTATCAATACTAGGAAATACGTTTAGGATAATATTTTGTCCTTTATAATCATTAAGTGATTTTGAAGAAAGGTCAGTGGCAGTTAATTTAAAATTTGGTGCATTAGTTCCTATTTTTGGAAGTTCACCAAATGTCGTAATTGAGTTCCCTTTAAGTGTTACAGTTGCCATAATATAAAAGATTTTTTAATGATGCTAAAGTTAATGATTATTTAAGCCTTTGCCTACTATTTAAAATATAATGTTTTGAATTTAATTACAAAAATACATTCAAATAGTTGGAGCTAAAAACCTATCTCAACTCTGCACCAAGTTGTTTTTCAAAATTGTGTTGTAATTTTTTCATGATCTTATCCACTTGTTCGTCGGTAAGTGTACTATGTTCGTCTTGAAACTTAAAACTTACAGCATAGCTCTTTTTACCTTTCGGCAAAGAACTGCCTTGGTAAACATCAAACAGATCGACGTCTTTAAGTAAACGTTTTTCTGTTTGCTTGGCGATAGTATTTATAGCTTCAAAACTAATGTCTTCATCTAGCAACAAAGCAAAATCACGTCTTGATTCTGGATATTTAGGTAATTCCTTAAAGCTGATATTGCCATGTTTCACCATATTAATGACATTGTCCCAATTAAAATCGGCAAACAAAACCTCTTGAGAAATATCGAAATGTTTCATGATTTTTTTGTTGATCAATCCATAATCAACTATGGTTTTATCGCCAATTCGTAGACTAATTCCTTCACTGAACATATCATTTTCAATAGGAAAGGCTTTAACACCGGTCAAATTCAATCGGTCCAATATGGCTGTGATGATCCCTTTTAAATAAAAGAAATTACTAGGCTGTGGATTTGAATTCCATCGTTCGGCTTCTTTGTCGCCTGTTACAAAAACGGTTAAATGTTTGTTTTCTGTATAAGTGCCATCATAACTGTGATAAGATTTGCCAAATTCAAATAACTTTAAGTCTGAACGTCTTCTATTTGTATTTCTGCTAATTGCTTCAAGTCCCGAGAATATAAGACTTTGACGCATCACACTTAAATCATTGCTCAAAGGATTTAGCATCACGACATTGTGTTCATCCTTTAAATTGGCGCTCAGTTTTATATAAGATGGCGTTGTTAATGAATTGGATAAGATTTCAAAAAAACCTTGGCTTGCCAATTGATTTCCAATAACA
Source organism: Gelidibacter sp. (assembly GCF_035577925.1). Lineage (GTDB taxonomy): Bacteria > Bacteroidota > Bacteroidia > Flavobacteriales > Flavobacteriaceae > Gelidibacter. Next base: position 2,486 of record NZ_DATJCY010000203.1, read on the forward strand.
TTCTGAAGCTTATAATCCTCAAAACGTGAGGTAGGAGAGATGGATGCATTTAATTTTTGGGTAAAATTAACTTTATTATAACCATAGACCCTTAAGATCTCTTCAATAATATCGGCTTCACGTACCACATCGTTTCGGTAGGCAGGAACGGTTAGCCCCAAGCCGGTTTCGGTTACGTTATTTACTTTGATGTCTAATGACATTAAAATGCTCTTAATGGTATCGGCCGGAATTTCTTCGCCAATTAGCTTTTTAGCGTTTTCATAAGATAATCGGACTTGAAAATCTTCAATTTTTTTTGGATAAAGATCAACTATATTACTGGTGATTATACCACCGGCAACTTCTTGTATCAATAAAGCGGCGCGTTTTAAGGCGTATTCAGTAATATTTGGATCGACGCCACGCTCAAAACGAAAGGAAGCATCGGTATTTATAGCATGTCTTTTGGCTGATTTCCGAATGCTAATTGGATTGAAATATGCACTTTCTAAGAAAATACTTGTGGTTTGATCCGTGACACCGGAGTTTTCGCCACCAAACACACCGGCTATACATAAGGGTTTTTTTGCATCACAGATCATTAAATCCTCTTCGTGCAATTCTCGCTCAATACCGTCTAAGGTTTTAAACTTAGTTCCACTAGGTAAAGTTTTTACAAGGATTTTATGACCTTCAATTTTATTGGCGTCAAAGGCATGCAAAGGTTGCCCTAATTCATGGAGTACATAATTAGTAACGTCAACAATATTATTTTTTGGTGTCAATCCAATGGCTTTCAGTCGGTTTTGCAGCCAAGTAGGCGAAGGGCCAACTTTGATGTCTGAAATGGTAAGGCCGCAATAACGCGGTGCCAGCTCTTTATTGAGCACATCTACCATAATTTTAGAAATGGTGTTGTCAACTCTAAAAGCGCTCACCGAGGGTGTGATGAGTTCTACATGGATGTTTTTTTGTAAAAGTCCAGCTTTTAGATCTCTAGCTGTTCCAAAGTGGCTCATGGCATCGGCTCTGTTTGGCGTGAGGCCTATTTCAAAAACCTTGTCGTTTTCAACGTCATAAAGTTTGGCTACCAAAGTGCCAACGGCAACAGTGTTGTCTAAAACCAAAATGCCATCATGTGAGGTGCCAATTCCCAATTCATCTTCCGAACAAATCATACCATGGCTTTCTTCACCTCTTATTTTTCCTTTTTTTATGGTCCAAGCTTCACCTTCGGCGGTGTATAAAGTGGTTCCTATGGTGGCAATAGGTACTTTTTGACCCACAGCTACGTTTGGTGCACCACAAACAATTTGTAGAGGAGCATCCGCACCAATATTTACAGTGGTTACTTTTAGTCGGTCGGCATTGGGGTGTTGCTCACAAGTCAATACTTCACCAACGACGATCCCTTCCAATCCACCTTTTATAGATTGAAATGTTTGGATGCCTTCAACTTCAAGTCCTAGGTCTGTTAAAAGTTCACTGGTTTGTTCGGGAGTCCAATCAATATTTACAAATTGCTTTAACCAATTATAAGAAATCTTCATTTTTAGAGTGTTATGATACTTTTGATCTGTTTTATAATTTTTTCAGCACATTACAAAGCTGTTGTATGCCTATAAATGCTGGCTTTTTTTAAATTCGGCGTAAAGATAATAATAGTATATAGTTAATCAGATGGGTATATAATTTTATTTTAAATGTTTTGGTGTTAATTTTGACTTTCTGAAAAAAAACCATATCGAGGAATTTATCATGAAACAATTTTACATCTTATTATTTGCCTTTGCATTGATGTCTTGCAATTGGGACACTTCCAAGAAAATACCGCATGGATGGTACTTAGGAGAACTAAAAGTGAATGATCAAGAAACACTTCCTTTTAATTTTGAAGTTACTTCAGCCAAAGCGTTGAAGATATTTAATGCAGATGAAGTAATATTGGTTGATGACATTGTTTATAAAAATGATTCGGTTTATATTAAACTGCCTGTTTTTGAGGGACATCTGATAGTCAAATTAGTGCAAGACGGCATGGTAGGTCGTTTTATAAATGAAACTTTTGGTACAAAAATGCCGTTTAAAGCTGTTTATAATTCCAAAGAACGCTTTGAGGTAAAGGAACTCGCTAAAACAGATATTTCGGGTAATTGGGAAGTTGTGTTCAATATAGATTCTGAAAAAAACCAATATCTTGGCAAAGGTGTATTTGAACAAAAAAAACAAAGGGTAACCGGAACGTTCCAGACCACAACAGGAGATTACAGGTATCTGGAAGGTGCTGTAAACGGCAATCAGCTAAAAATGTCAACCTTTGACGGATCACGCGCTTATTTGTTTGTAGCCACTGTGACCGATAGTACTATGAATGGTACTTTTTACTCTGGCAATGATTGGAGCGAACGTTTTGAAGCTCAACGGAATGAAGCTTTTGAATTGACAAATGCCGATACGCTTACGTTTTTAAAGGAAGGCTATGATCGGTTGGAGTTTAGTTTTCCGAAAACCGATGGCACACTGGTATCATTGAATGATAAACAGTTTAAAGACAAAGTTGTAGTAGTTCAAATAATGGGGACTTGGTGTCCTAACTGTTTGGATGAGACTAAATATTTTTCTGAATTTATTACCAATAATTCAGAAAAGGATGTTGAGTTTGTGGCCTTAGCATTTGAATATGCGAAAACAGAGTCGAAGGCCTTTGAAAGTATCACGGAATTAAAAAATAGATTAGGTATTAAATACCCCATTCTGCTAGCTCAATTTGGTGCTGCTGATAAGGATATGGCACAACAAAAATTGCCAATGCTCAATCAAATCTTGTCATATCCAACAACAATTATTCTTGATAAAACTGGAAAAGTCCGTAAAATCCATACTGGTTTTAATGGCCCTGCTACTGGACAAGCCTATATTGATTTTAAAACAGAATTTGAACGTTTTATAGATCAACTTTTGGCTGAATAAGATTCAAAAGCGATTCTATTTCAGTTTTAACTTATGTCTTAACCATGAATACTTTCGCTTTTTCCATATTTTTTGATCAATTCGCCTTCAAAATCTACAAGTTCCTTCCAGCGTTTGTCAACATCAATATCTTTTCCATATTTTCTGGCATAGGTTATAAATAGAGTGTAATGCCCAGCTTCACTGACCATAAGGTCATAATAAAATTTTGAAAGCTCAGGATCTTCTATGTATTGATATAACATTTTAAAGCGTTCGCAGCTTCGCGCTTCGATCATTGCAGAAAATAAAAGTCGGTCCACCATGCTTTGTAGCGGGCTACCACCTTTATTCATAAATTTATATAACTCATTAACATAATTATCTTTCCGTTCTCGACCTAAAGTGTAACCTCTTTTTTTAATGATTTCGTGTACCATTTGAAAATGTTCCAATTCCTCTTTGGCGAGTTCCAATAAATCTGTGACCAAATCTTCAAGATGGGAGTTTTGTGTGATTATGGTAATGGCGTTGGTCGCTGCTTTTTGCTCGCACCACGCATGATCGGTTAGGATTTCTTCAATGTTTTCTTGTGCTATGGCCGCCCAGCGTGGGTCAGTTTCCAATTTTAAGTGTAGCATATTAAAAAATTAAAAAGCTAGTTGATTTATAAAAATATTAGTGCCGAAGATAGTATTAATATAATAAAGACTAGACTTATAAAAAATTTGAAAAAATTCTGACTTGAGAGTATTAAAGAGTAGATCACTTTACTTAATGTAAAATTTGTTTTACATTAAGATAAATTTGTTTTACATTTGATGCAAATTCAATTCAATTATTATGAAAACAAACTATTTATTTCCAAATCAATTTAAAATTATCGGATATGCGATGCTTATTCCATCTGCAATTATTGGAGTGACCATACTTATAAAAAATTATGAACCAGAGCTATTTAACCTTAATGTTCCTGCTATTTTTATAGATGAAGTTTTCGGGAAACAGGAGCTGTTGGGAATGGTGAATACCAATATTCTGAATGAAATTATAGGTGTTCTTGTAATTTTAAGTTTGTTGTTTGTCGCTTTTTCAAAAGAAAAACAGGAAGACGAATACATTTCTAAAATCAGATTAGAGTCTTTGGTTTGGGCTGTTTATGTTAATTATGCCGTTTTACTTCTTGCCATCTTATTTGTTTTTGGCATATCGTTTTTGTGGATTATGATATTTAACATGTTTACGATCTTGTTATTTTTTATCATCCGATTTAATTGGCAGATTTTTAACCTTAAAAAATCGATGCAATATGACCAATAATATAAAAGTTGAGCGTGCAAAAAAAAACATCACGCAAGCCGAATTGGCAAAATTAATCAATGTGAGCCGTCAAACTATTAATGCCATGGAACTCGGAAAATATGTGCCTTCAACTGTTTTGGCATTAAGATTAGCCCATGTTTTTGAAGTTGAAGTCAGTGATATCTTTGCTTTGGAAGAATCAGATTGGACTTAACAAAATAAGTTTTTAGTTGTAATAATCATAAAATGTCTTGGATATTCTGGCCAATTGTTCGGTTCCTTTATCAAAATCCTTTAGATTTTTAGAAAGTAAAACCAACACATAAGAGCGGCCGTCGGGCAAATAGACAATTCCTGCATCATGATGGACACCCGTTATGGATCCTGTTTTGTGTGCCACTTTTACATCACTGGGCAAATATCTAGGTATCAACTCCTTGTGTTTTTGGTCTTTTAAAATATTGATCATCGCCTCTCGATCTTTTTGGTTGATAGTTTCGTTTGTGGCAATAGCATCCATAATAATCATCAAATCTCGAGCTGTTGTCGAATTGCTCAAACCTTGATCATACGCTTTTTGATCTTCAACACCTCTCAAAACTTCTATGTTTTTTGCGCCCAAATCGCGCATGGTCTCAGTAGTTTTTTTAGCATCAACCAGTTCAATCAGCACATTTGTTGCCAAATTGCTGCTAATGGTAATCATGCTGTACATTAAATCATTGAGTGTTACTTTGGTGCCTATCTGACTGTAAATAACATCGTCGCTATCATCCTTGATATCCATGCTGTACAAACTGCCATCTACAATGCTTTTGAATTCGTTTTTCAATACGATAGAATCGTTTAGGTCTAATTTCCCTTCGGAAGCTTGTTTAAACAACTCAATCATTACCGGCACTTTCATGGTGCTTGCTGCATGAAACTTTTCGTCAATATTTATAAATAAACTGTCTTTAGGTTCGGAAAGACTATAAAATGCAACAGCAATTGTACCTTCAATAGAATCAATTTGAGATTGGACGCTTGTTTCTAAATTTTCCTTTTTAGAAATTTTCTCTTGACACGAAAAAGTGAATAGTAAAAATAAAACGAGTGTAATTGTAGTAAAAGTGGTTTTTAAAGGTTTCATAAGTTTGAGACGTTGATTGTTTCGTAAAATGAGAAGTGAATTGTTGAATTTAAATCTTATCAGATTTAATGTTGTAGAGTGTTTTTATTTCAGATACCAATTTGTCTGATTCCTCAGCACTAACGATGTATTTGTTGTTTTTAGTTGTTATTCTAATCATGTTTTTTCTGTCTTTTACTAAACTTACGGAATCATCCATCGTATTTCCTATGAAACCAAAAATCCCCTGGCTGCCATAAGTCATCGGTAAATTGGAAAATTCTAATTTTTGAATATCTATGATATCGTTTTTCGGGATTGTAATTTGTCCAAAATTTTTCTTTAAAATAAGAGCGTCTTTATTCAGGATTATTTTATCCAATGAATTTGAATAAAAATAAATCACCGTTCCAATAATAAGAATGCTCAAAACTGTTCCGCCGATTACGCCGTAGTTATTAGCGGTAGTCATTAAAGTTAATGCAACCAGAATCAATATAATCAAAGTACTAATCGTTGCGATTTTTACGAATACTGAACTTTTACTTAAATAGACAGTCATTTTGTTTTAAATTATTTTGTAATTCCTCACTATTTTAGTATTTATAAATTATTTGTTCGCTCCAGCCTTCTATGTTTAATGGTAGGTTGTTTTGACCGTTAAGTTGAAATGATGTTAGATCAAAAGAAACCGTCTTTTGAAAAACGGCCAAGCAGTCTTGGTTGTTTATCAATTCTATTTTAACGGCTCTCTGATATGGATAAACTGTATAAAAAGAATTTACGCTGTATAAATTTATTTTCCACGGTTCAGGGTCACAACCACTTGAACTTACTGTTATTTTTAAACAATCCCCGTTCAATTGAATGTCAGTCACAATATAGTTAGATGTGTTAATTGCATTGAAACCTTCTACTGAAACAACTTCTGCAACAAAGTCGCAAGAGGTTTCTTTTAACGAATTGTCATCATCCTTGGAACAAGAAATGAATAGTGTTCCAATTAAAACAGTTAATAAAAAAAACTTTCTCATAGCAAATTTATATTTTAATTAAATTTCATTTTGTTGTACGAAAGTTTCGGTCACAATAACAACAAACTCTCAAATATACACATAAAATTAATCTCACATTATGTGCTTAAGCTAAAAGCATTGTTCATGAAACAAATGATTACATGTTTTATTTAAAGCTGTTCTCTACTTATTTTGAAATAAGAATCAAAACGAATTTTGATTGTTTTAATTATCAATTGTGTTCATTAACCAATCGTTTTTGATAAGCCATTCCGTGGTAAACTCCGTAAATCCATCAACATCTCTTGGTGTATTACAAAGAATAACAAAAAGAATGTCTTTTTCCGGCACCGTAACATAGTTGCATAAAAATCCACCTTGACTTCCGGTATGACCAACTGTTTTTAGTCCGTCGGGTGTTTGACCAATAAACCAAGACCAGCCAATAAATGGTGGTGTTTCATCTTCCCAATTTGGCCAAGGTTTTATGGTTTTAGAATCTTCCAAAACAGCCTCTGAAATGAATTTGTGTTGCTGCAAAGCCAATTCATATTTTGCTAATTCGTTGACCGAACTCCAAACGCCGCCGTTGCCAGCCGCTGCAAATGTTGGTTCTTCGCCATAATCTTTTTCTGACCACTTGCCATTGATTTTTATGTAGGCATGAGAAACACCAGTT
>NZ_DATJCY010000204.1:0-6105 GCF_035577925.1 Gelidibacter sp.
ATGACGGAACTTTCTTGTGAATAATGGAATGCTCTTGCAAGCCAGCTCATTGTAATAAGTTCGCTTTTGTTCGGATTTTCTTTCTCAATGCTTTTCCAATTACAAATATGATTATTGAACAAAGGTTGAAAAGAAAATTATTCAGGGCACTAACAATGTAGACTTCTGGATTTATTGTGCCATGACAAACATTATTATGCGAACGATTAAAGGCTATCCTTTTTCAGTTACAAATAGTTTGTAGTTATTTTCAAGAATAATCTGGATCGCTTCTTTTATCGTGGGCTTAATTTCAATCATTTATATGATCTCTATTTCAGGGCGAATAAACGATTTAAACTCAAAACGGTTATCGTTGATTGTTGGAGTGGTTTCTCTTATTTTAATAAATTTAATGTTGGGTTAAGTACTGACCATGACATGGAAAGGACTGTGTTTTTAATCAATGTCTGTGCTGCGGCCAGAAATTTGTCTTAATGAAACTAATAATATGCCGCCCGACGCTACTGAATAGCACATTTTTATTGGTACACGACAATAAATTTATTTGATAGATTTTCCTAGGTTTTCCACCCCTGCCCTAAAGGGTGAATCAAGGAAAATCCGGCTCCCTTTAAGGTAATGGGCAAAACCGATTTTTTAGAAATTAATTAAACCGATTTTTTTTGTGTACTAAACACATTTTTATTCATCTTAATTATAATCAATGGTTTGTTTTTGTTAAGGTTTGGTAAAAGTTGGTCGATGGATTTTTAACTAGAAGACAGCTTAAAAAATATTTGGAAGTAGGTGTTGACTTTCAGTGTTTTAGTTATTATATTTAGATGTGCATTAAAGCATGAATGGTTGTACATACAAAAAACTCAATTTTTATTAACTCAAATACTTTAAATCATGAAAAAACATATTTTACTGGTATTTTTAACATTGAGCCTGTCTGTAGTATATGGGCAGAAGAGATCCATGGAGCACAACGTGAGATTTTCCAATATCAATGGATTTGATGGCTATGTAGTCTTTGAGACAAGATATGAAGGTCCTGCTACGACAATGAAAACAGTTAATGCCAAACTGTACTTAAAAAAGTATTATAAGGTTGAAAGTAATGAGCTTACTGCATTAAAAGAGGCAGGAATAGACTTTGGTAAAGGTTATGTGCCTAAAAAATTTAGTTTTGACGTGGAGGGAACCGTTTATATTGGACATGGACTTTATCCTGCAGCAGAAAAAACCAGGTTAGGATTAAGCGATGCTTTAGGAGATCTTACCGAAGTGTATTTTACTGAAAGCGCAACCACTGCGAAAAAGAAATGGGAAAGTGCCCATCCCGGAAAATCCTATTGGGAAGAAACCGGAAGTTTTAAAGACGAGAAAGTTGTTGAGCTCTATTTGTCTGATCTTGAATATGAAATTGAACGCATTTTGAGAGATTACAGAATGGCTAATAACTAATAGTGCTAAGTGTTTTTTGTTATGGGCAAAGTCCTCAAGGATGTATTGAGTTTTGGGGCATCAAAATCCTTCTTTTTGGAAAGACCAATGTTTTTTTGCATTGGTCTTTAATGTTTATAGGATGTCTGTTTGTGAGCTTATCAAAATAGAAGTCTTAAGGGTTTAAGAAAACCAATGGATCACTATGATAAGTCTTATTGCTTCAAAAAAAATGGACTTTCTTATTTTTATTCCCACCAGTGGGTTTTAATACCCCGAAGTTCTTGATTCAAATCACTATCTTGTTACAAATAAATCTCTTAATTCCTTGTTGCTCAAATTTCCGATCCAGTTTTCTCCGGTCGATACAGTCATTTCTGCAAGTACTTTTTTGGCTTGGATCATTTCGTTTATTTTTTCTTCAAAGGTGTTTTTAGTGATAAAACGATGTACCATGACATTACTTTTCTGGCCGATGCGATATGCCCGATCGGTGGCTTGAGCCTCTACCGCCGGATTCCACCATAAATCGAAGTGGATGACGTGATTGGCAGCCGTTAAATTCAGTCCCGTTCCAGCAGCTTTTAACGACAAAATAAATATCTTGTCGGCCCGGTTGTGCTGAAAATTTTCTACCATTTCTTTGCGCTTTTTTAGGGTAGAGCCCCCATGATAAAAGAGGGGATCTTCTTTGTAGCGCTCACTGATAAAGTGCTGTAGCAGTTTTCCCATTTCGGTGTATTGTGTAAAGATCAATACCTTTTCGCCACTTTCAATAATGCTGTCCAATTTATCAAATAATAGTTCCATTTTTCCACTTAACGCAGGATCAAGTACGTTGTTTTTTAGGAATTGGGTCGGGTGGTTGCAAATTTGTTTCAATGCCATGATCATTTGTAAAACCAAACCTTGGCGCACAAACATGGCACGATTATCCGAAAGCTCCATTTCCTCAATGTCTTTCATTGCTTTTTCTAAGGTCGCTTCATATAAAGTTGCCTGCTCTTTGGTCAATGACGTATAACAATCCATTTCAATTTTATCCGGTAAATCGGTAATAATGGATTTGTCGGTTTTTAGCCGGCGCATCATAAAGGGTGCAGTCACTTTTTTTAGGTTTTCGGCTACGGCAACATCATTAAATTGCTGGATTGGATTGCCGTAGGTTTCATTAAACTCTTTGGCATTCCCCAAAAAACCACGGTTGCTATAATCCATAATGCTCCACAGTTCGCTCAGCCGGTTTTCGACCGGTGTTCCACTCATTGCAATAAAATGATTGGCACCAATGGCTTTAATGGCCTTGGTTTGTTCGGTATTGGTGTTTTTTATATTCTGTGCTTCGTCAATAACCAACGCATGCCATTTTTTCTTTTTCAGATCCTTAACATCGCTGCGTACAATGCCATAGGAAGAAATTAAGATGTCAAAATCATCATCTTTATCTAGTTTACGCTGGGATCCGTGATAGATTTTAGCGTTTAAAGTAGGCGCAAACTTTTTGATTTCGGCTTGCCAGTTGGTCAATAATCCCGTAGGTGCAACAACCAGGGCCTTTTGATTTTCAAGCAAACCATCTTCTTTGTATTTCAGCAGCGTGGTGATCACTTGTAGGGTTTTTCCTAATCCCATATCATCTGCAAGTACAGAGCCAAAACCAATTTTACCATTGCGATATAGCCACGAAAATCCGCGGTGTTGATAGGGGCGTAATTGCGCCTGGATTCCTTTCGGTAATGCAATGGTTGAAAAGTTCGTAAGTTCGGCAATCAGATCCCGGACCTCGTCAGTCAAAGCTACCGCGTTTCCGTGGTATTCACCACCTAAAGCAGCACGCAGCATTTCAAAAGCAGAAAGGTCTTTTGTGGTAGTAAAATGCTTATATATTTTCTCTATTTCGCTCTGATCGACATAGATGTAATTTGACTTATATTTTAGTAGCCCGTTTGATGTTTTGATTAATTGTTTAAATTCACCTTCACTCATCAAAGTGTCACCAATGGCAATCTGCCAATCAAAATCAAAGAGTTGACCGAGACTTAAAAACGATTTTCCTGCCGAATTACGTTTGATTTTCACGGAAGTTTTTGGCCGTAAAATTTCTTGTAAAGCTTTGGGCAATAAAATATCTATGTCCAACAGTTGGATAGCTGGGATAATATCCATCAGAAAAGGAGTAAAAACGGCATTGTCCATCACTATTTTATCTTCGCCCTGACTGTTGATGTAGGCATCCAAACCTGGAATAAACGCACTTAATTGTGTTAGACTTTGCAGGATTTCATAACGATTTTTATCAAATGTATTGGATGTTAGTACATTTTTCAGCTCATACGGTGCTGCTGTGGGCTCCTTCAAGTTGTCTTTGATATTGAGCGTTATCAGGAAGTTGTCATTTGCCAACTCGGAAACTATAATCTGAGGCTTATAATTACCCTGTGCAATAAAATACTTCTGTGTCCAAGCCGAAATTCCACCGCTTAGGGCTTCTTCCCCGGGTTTTTTAAAATCGTAGTTTTCTTTTCTGAAAAATATATTCAGGAACAGATCATTATTGGGCACATCCTCCAGAATATGGACGATCTCCGTCAAAAATAGAGACAAGAGGTTGAATGCCTGTTGGCTATTAATTGCTTTTTGACCTTTTTTGTCTTCCCAAAGAAAGGTTTCGGGCGGCAAAATATGCTCTAACTTTTCTACCAATTCACGCACTTGCTTGTTGAGCATGGCAGGCAGCCAACGAACGGAAAACGCCCTGTTAGGCAATTGGACTATCTGGGGAATAACGGCTCCATTTGCCAAAAGATGAACCGCAAAATGCAAAACGGTGTGCAAAGATGCTGTTGAGGGCTGATAATCCACTGTTTTGGAAGAATGGATTTGAGTTATTTGGTATAAGAAATCCAAAAATGAAAATTGGGTGTCATTCACAAAAACTTTGGATTGGTACGCTTCGTCAATGGTCACTTTTTGCAGACTGCGCTTATTGATTTTCTGGGCTTGAACATTGGCCTTTATAAATAAATTTTCTAACGAAACCTTTCCCTTGATTACACGATCTGCTGCTTTTACGGTTCTTGAAATTTTAGATTTGTATTTATCCTTAAAATTTCCTGAACCTTGATAAAAAACAGGAAAATCACTCAACAAAGCAACCAAAGGCTCATGAATAGGAGATAGCTTTGAAAATGATAGCTTTTGATACGCACTATCGGGATTATAGTCCTTGGTTTTCTTCTTTTTTGAATCAAAGTATAAGTCCGTGATTTTTGGAATTTTAGACTTTTGGGGCGTGACAAAAATTCCAAGTTTATTCAATTCTTCAATCAGATTAACAAGGTGTAATTCAAATACCAAAAACGGATTGTTATCAATTTCGGCACTTACTTTATACACCACAGCGGCCAAGTGTTTGCAAGGCACGGCCCAATCCGGACACGAACATTGCATTTTAAAATCTGTCCATTGTTTAGGAAACACTTTTAGCCCCAAATTTTCGGCAATGGTCAATACCTCGGGATCAAGCTCTCGGTTTAACAACTTTGAAATCAAGGTTGGCCTTTTAGCTAATTCCTTAATAAAATTCCCTAATTCAGGTTCAAAAAACGGCGGTAAGGTAATGTCCACATTATAAGGTCGTGGCCTAGAACCTGCTACTTTAGCTTCTATCCGGTTGCCATTAATCGTGATTTTTGTAACGGCTCCTTTCCGTGCATAACTCTTTCCTCGTGGCAGTCGGTTATCGTAATCAATATTCGATAAAGTGTTTAACCATTGTAATCCCCACCAAGTTTTTCCGTAATCGTTTGCCATGTTTTTTGATAAATTTTGAATTTTAAAAAAGGTCTTTAAAAATAATGTTTTTAGCTAACTATTGTTGTATTATTTGGGCATTTTACAATTCAGCTCTTTCATTTAACAACTCGGTCATCTAAGTTTTAAAAATTTATGGGTTCAGTAGATATTTGTGCTATAATCCAATTGGAATTACACACTTAATCATTAACACTTAAATGACATTTCATGAAATATCTCATTGTAATCGCGGTTTTATTTGTTGCCAAAACATTAACTGCACAGACCAATTATAACGACGGAATGCAAAACGCATTAGAACTTTTGCAAGATCATAAATGGAACGAAGCTGAACCTATTTTTGAACAACTTACGGTTTCTGAACCCAACGAATGGTTGCCAAATTACTACATGGCGCAAATCAATAGTTTAAAAACTTGGAACGAAAAGGATCCGGAAAAAGTTAGTACACAATTACAAAAAGCCCAGAATTATATTGATAAAGCGATGGCCATCGAAAAAGACAACGCCGATATTTTGGCGATGCAGGCACTGATTTTGATTAATTGGGTGGCGTTTGATGGCATGACTTATGGCGTGTTATATTCGGCTCAAATATCAGACTTATATGACAAAGCTTATGGTTTAGCACCTACCAATCCGATGGTAGTTTTGGGAAGAGCGGAATGGCATATGGGAACGGCACGTTTTTTTGGTCAGGACACCAAACCATTTTGTAAGGACATAGAAAAAGCCATAAAACTTTTTGCTAACTTTAAGCCAGAATCGCCTTTCCATCCAAATTGGGGAAAGGAACGCGCACAACAAATGGCGAATTCTTGTAAAGAATAAGATATAACACCAATGGGTAAATACACT
>NZ_DATJCY010000205.1:0-2140 GCF_035577925.1 Gelidibacter sp.
TAATGACAGAAAACATGCTAAAAAACTTTAATAAAAGGTGTTTTTGTTTTCTAGTTAGCATCGAAAAAGTATTAAAACGCTAATACATGGCGATGTATGGAGGGTTTAAAAATTATAAACCACTTCTAATTTATGGTCTTTAAGCGATAATTTGGCTTTTTCGATATCTTCAGTAAATCCCAAAATATAGCCTCCGCCACCCGAGCCACATAATTTTAAATAATAATCATTGGTTTCCAAACCTTTTTTCCAAAGTTCATGAAATTGCTGTGGGATCATTGGTTTAAAATGATTGAGGGCTACTTTTGAAAGTTTCTTGGTGTTAAGAAATAGGGACTTAAAATCCCCTCTTAAAAAATCGTCCACACAAGCATCGGTATGCTTGATGAATTGATTTTTGATCATTCTTCGGAATCCCTCTTGCTTCATGTTTTCCATGAAAATCTGAACCATTGGCGCTGTTTCTCCAGTCATACCACTATCCAATAAAAAAACGGCACCTTTACCATCACTTTTTTGTGATGGAATACCAGCGGCTTCAATATTGTCCTTGGAATTAATCAAAATAGGAATGCTCAAATAACTATTCAACGGATCTAAACCGGACGATTTTCCATGGAAAAAAGATTCCATTTCAGAAAATATGGTTTTTAATACCAATAGCTTTTCACGCGTTAAATTTTCTAAAACAGTAATTTTATGATGCGCATATTGATCATAAATAGCAGCCACCAAGGCACCACTACTTCCTACGCCATAGCCTTGTGGAATTGAAGAATCAAAGTACATTCCCGCATTAACATCGGTCTCCAACGCCTCCATATCAAAAGTCACCAATTCTGGATTGATATTTTTTAGATAAGCAACGTATTTTTTAAGGTTGGCATTAGATCTTATAGCGACATCCGTTTCAAGGCCATCTGTTTTTAATGCGCCATTGAAAAAATTATAAGGAATTGATAAGCCTTTGGAATCTTTAATGATACCATATTCGCCAAAAAGTAGGATTTTAGAGTAAAATAGAGGTCCTTTCATTTCTTTTAATGAAAAATTAATAATGCAAAATTAAGAATTATTCTTTAATTGGTTTTACAATAATAGCCATTAATCTTAACATTTTGTATTTTAGGCTATTCAATATCAATGAGCTGGGCACCAAAACCTATTTCGTCACATATATAATGTCCGTTTTGGCAATAGCTAGCCAAGTCAGCTTCAATAAATTTCAAGATTTCTTCACGTTCTTTCTTTGGGTAAAGCACATGTACATTTGCTCCAGCATCTAAGGTAAAACTGATATTCAATCCCGTTTTTTCTCTGAAATCCCATATTTTATTAATAATCTCCAAAGTATTTGGTTTCATCAAAATAAAATAAGGCATACTGGTCATCATCATGGCGTGCAAGGTGAGCGCTTCACTTTCAACCAATAAATTAAAAGCTTTCAAATCACCAGATGCCAAGATATCTTTTAACTTTTCGAGATTTTGATGAGCTTGTTGAAATCTGTTTTGGGCATACGGATGGCTGTGCATCAAATTATGCCCAACAGTACTGCTCACTTGCTTTTCGCCTTTATCAACCAACAAAATTGTATCCTGATAGTCCTTAAAATTTTCATGCACTTGATATGGATATTTTATGCCATATAAATCTGTGCTTTCTTTAATAGAATGGGTTTTACCCCAAACAATCACATCGCCTTCAATACTTCTACAGGCACTTCCTGAGCCCAAACGTGCTAAAAAAGAAGCTTTTCTATTAAAATAATCCTCATCAATAATATCCGAGGACAAAAATTGCCGTTCAACACTCATCAAGCATAACGCTAATGCACTCATCCCGCTTGCGGATGAGGCAATACCCGAACTATGAGGAAATGTGTTGTGGGTTTCTATGATAAAATGGTAATGTTTTAAAAATGGGACATAAACTTCAACACGTTCAAAAAACGATTGAATCTTTGGCTTGAAATCTTTTTTAAGATGACCATCTAAATAAACATCAAAAGAAAACCGGTCATCATCCGTCTTTTTTGAAAACCTTAGAGTTGTGATGGTCTTACAATAGTTTAAAGTAAAACTAAGTGATGGATTTTCAGGAATTTGATCTTTTTTCTTGCCCCAATATTTTATGAGAG
>NZ_DATJCY010000206.1:0-1625 GCF_035577925.1 Gelidibacter sp.
GTTATCAGATGCTATGTGTCTATGTGGTTTGATTTTTTTGTCATGTAGTAAGAAAAAGATGTCGCTAATATCTCAGTCCTTTTACTAAATCTTCAAATCCCGATGCAGGTTTCCAATCGGATTCTGGTTCAAAGTATTGCCATAAATGTGCTGAAATAGCTCTTTGCAATTGCCATGCTTTATTGTTAAAGCCCCAAGATTCATCCACATTATTTTTGGTAGCAATATAAAACACATAATCGCCGTGCGGTGCATTGACCATCACTATTTCTGATCTTGATTTGTTGACCATTCCTTGTTTTGCAGCGGTTTGTACATACGGCGGAATTTGCGAAAGAGAATAATCGGTATAGAAAGAATTGCTCATTATCCGATACATTTCATCACTCGATGCGGCATCTACTAAGGTTCTTTGTCGCATTTTCACCATTAATGAAGCCATTTCGCGAGGCGTAGTTTGTCCCCAGCCATATTTTTCCCAATCTTTTGTTCGACCTTCGGTTCTGCTATTTACTCGGGTGTGTGTTAAGCCCAGATCGGCCATCGTTTGATTGATGACTATGCCGCCGCCCACGAGTTCTTGGCACATCATAGAGGTGGTATTGTCGCTCACGGTGATCATTAGTGACGCTGCAGTGCGCAAATCTGTAGTTGTACTATCTTTATAAAATTGCATTAATCCCGATCCGCCATATTTTTTTTTAGCATCATAAACCAAAGTATCATTAAGGTTTAGTTTTCCTAGTTTAATCTGATTGAACACTTCAATTAAAATCGGAACTTTGACAACACTTGCCGTTGGGAAAATAGTATCGGCATTAACACCTGCCTCTGTATTTGTTTTTAAATTATACACGTAGATACCAACATCGCCCTCAAAGTCTTTCACGAGTTCAGTCAGTTCTTTTTCCAGTTTTTTATCAGTTTGTTGCGCCATGAGAGGGAGAGTGCATGAAAAGAAAAGTAATAGTGAGCCTAATATAGATTTCATAAATGTAAAAGTGTTGTTTTAAAATTGGCATAATTTACAATTTTTTTGATAACTAACGCTTCAATTGTTCAAACTCCCCGTCCAAACTGCGTTTGTACACCTATCTTCGTCTGAAGAGGGGAGCTGGATTGGGAGAGTTTATTATGTTTCGCATTTTTTTTAACTAGTTTTCGTCAAGTTTTGATTTGTATAAATTTTCTTGATATCAGCCTAAATCACATAAACCTATCTCAATTGGCTCCTCCCTTTAGTTAAAGGGAGGTGGCTAAACCGACGGAGGAGGTTTAGACGGAGGGTTTGTTTTTGCTCAACTCAAATCATCTTGTCACTTAAATCAAAAGCAATCAGAGCAAGGCAAGCACTTCTTTTCTACTTTTAGTATCTAAAAATACATACACAATATTCGTGATAAAATGACTGGTTAAAACTGCTATTGCCGCACCTGTAGCTTGCCAGACAGGTACTAACAAATAACATAAAATAAGGTTGCATACACAGCCAAGAATAAAACGATAGACGTTTTTTTGCAGATCATTGCTGTTGACCAAGTGTTTTTCATAAATCATGCCTATAAAAACAAGGAGTGGCGCCCAGCAAAAAATCAATAGTGGTGCTTTTGCTTCGGCATAAGATT
>NZ_DATJCY010000207.1:0-12458 GCF_035577925.1 Gelidibacter sp.
TCATATGTTGGCTTCTATTTTACAAGAATCCGGTTATAAAGTAGGACTTTATACATCACCACATTTAAAAGATTTTAGAGAACGTATTAAGATCAATGGCAAGGAAATAAGCGAAGCTTTTGTTGTTGATTTCATCAAAAAACATCAATCCTTTTTTGAATCCCATTTCTTATCATTTTTTGAAATGACCGTTGGAATGGCTTTTGATTATTTCTCTAAGGAAAAAGTCGATATTGCCGTTATTGAAGTGGGTATGGGCGGACGATTGGATTCTACCAATGTCATTACTCCTCAAGTGTCCGTCATTACCAATATTGGATTGGACCACACACAATTTTTAGGGCATACTTTGGAAGCCATCGCTTTTGAAAAAGGAGGTATTATAAAACCTCACGTTCACGTGGTTATTGGAGAAACGCAACCCGAAACAAAAGACGTGTTTAAAACACTTGCTAAAGAGCGCCATTCTGAAATTCGATTTGCTGATCAACAGGAAATTGTAAAAGATTATGAAAGTGATCTTAAAGGTGAGTATCAGATAAAAAACAGAAAAACCGTTCTTTCTGCCATAGATCTACTTCGATACAAGGGGTTTCAAATTTCGGAAGAAGCACTTGTACAAGGATTCAAAAAGGTGATTAAAAACACAGGATTACATGGCCGTTGGGAAATTCTTCAAATGCAGCCAAAGCTAATTTGTGACACAGCACACAATAAAGAAGGTTTAACTTATGCCATGGCACAATTGCGAAAGGAAGATTATGCGCAACTTCACATGGTTTTTGGAGTGGTAAACGATAAGGATGTTTCGTCTGTTTTGCCATTGTTGCCTAAGAAAGCTATTTATTATTTTTGCAAACCGAATATTCCGAGAGGATTAAATGCTGAAGATTTAAAAAATATTTTCATTGCCAATGGATTTGTAGGTAACGCTTATAATAGTGTTGAGGATGCCTTAAAGGCTGCAAAACAGAATGCTGCGAAGGGAGATGTTATTTATGTTGGGGGCAGTACATTTGTTGTTGCAGAAATAATTTAAAATTTCTTTAAAAAAGTTTTTGAGAATTGAAAAACTAATCTATATTTGCACACTCGAAAGAGGGCGATTAGCTCAGCTGGTTCAGAGCACCTCGTTTACACCGAGGGGGTCGGGGGTTCGAACCCCTCATCGCCCACAAAAGTTGAACTTTATTTTACAATGAAGTTTTTAAATCATTGAAAACCTGCAAATACTTAATTTGCAGGTTTTTTATTTTCTCCCATCGCATCCAAAATTTTCAAAAACGCACATAATTAATGTGGCAGAATCGTGGCACTTTCCAGATTTAGAAAAAGTGCTTCAAAATTCAGCGTAAATTGCTGGTAATAAAGATGTAGATGAGTTGACAACTTGATTCATAAGTGAGTTTATTGCCTTTGTCAAATGATTATTACCTAAGTTCGACTTAATAAAATAATGTTTTTTAGGTTTCCAAATGTTATTCCCAATTCTCCAGTCTGAGTGCCACAACCACTAAAAGATATATTCTGAGCACTTGCGAACGTTCCGGCCAAGGGGCTCACTGGACAAACTTCATAAAGTGACATATTCAATAGGTGCAACCTATCTCTATCCTCCTCTGAAAATACGTCTAACAGTCTTTCTTACATCTTTTATGAGCCTTGGATATAATTAAGCATGCTTTGGGTGCTTATGCCAATCGAGATTTGTATTAAATCTTCAAAAAAAACAAGGATGCTGGTCGTTGGTTTATTTTTTGGAGTAAAAACTTTTTCCAGCATGTTTTTGTGGTAATTTTAAAAACGTACGAGATTACTCTACATATCCTCTTCCAAATACATTTTTTGTACCCTTTTAAACAAATCGGAAGAATACACAAATCCAGTGACGGCTTCATTATCGGTTTTAAAGATGTTTTTGTTGGAGCCTTCCCATTCTTTAAGACCATCTTTAAGAAAAATAATTTTCTCGCCAATTTCCATAACAGAATTCATATCATGCGTATTGATAATGGTCGTAATATCATATTCGCGGGTAATTTCCTGAATAAGGTTATCAATTACGGTGGCCGTTCTAGGATCTAATCCGGAGTTTGGCTCATCGCAAAACAAATATTTAGGTTGGTTAACGATTGCTCGAGCAATAGCCACACGTTTTTGCATTCCGCCCGAAGCTTCACTGGGCAATTTGTTATGGGCATCGCCTAAGTTTACTCTTTCTAAAACCAAACTCACACGGTCGTTCATTTCCTTGTTGCTTAACTTGGTAAACATTTGCAACGGGAATTTAACGTTTTCAGCAATGGTCATCGAATCAAAAAGTGCACTACCTTGAAAAACCATGCCCATTTTAGCCCTTAAATTACTTCTTTCGTCAAGTGTCAAATCAGAGTAGTTTGTGCCGTCATAAGCGATGGTTCCGGAATCTGGCGTATATAAACCCAATAAGGTTTTTAAAAAGACAGTTTTACCAGACCCACTTTGGCCAATAATAAGGTTGGTTTTTCCTTTTTCAAAAGTTGTTGAAACCCCTTTTAAAATATACGAATCCCCAAAAGATTTATGGATATTATTAACTTCAATCATTAGCTTAACATCAATTGTGTGAGTATATAATTTAAAAGAATAATGGCAACACTGGTCCAAACAAATGACGTGGTACTTGCTTTTCCAACCTCTAGCGCGCCGCCTTTCATATAATAGCCATAATAAGACGGGATTGTGGCCAATAAAAACGCAAAAACAAAAGTTTTAATAAAGGCATAAGTGATATGAAATGGAATAAAATCCATTTGAATCCCTGTGATATAATCGTCCAAAGTGGCAAAGCCTCCAAAAACACAAGCAGCCATTCCGCCAAGAATTCCCAAAAACATGGCAATGGAAATTAAAAACGGATACAGCATAAGCGCAATAAATTTTGGGAACACCAAATAATTGATGGCGTTAATCCCCATCACTTCCAAAGCGTCAATTTGCTCAGTAACACGCATGGTTCCTATGCTTGAAGTGATAAATGAGCCTACTTTCCCTGCCATAATAATAGAGATAAAAGTGGGTGCAAATTCCAGAATAATCGATTGTCGCGTAGCAAAGCCTACTAATGATTTTGGTATGAGTGGATTGCTGATGTTCAAGGCCGTTTGAATGGTGACAACACCACCAACAAAAAAAGCAATGAAGGCCACAATGCCTAACGAGTTAATGATTAAATCGTCAATATCCTTGAAAATTAAATGCCGCATCACCGACCATTTGGTTGGTTTACGAAACATTTCCTTTATCATTAAAAAGTACTGACCAATATTATGTAGGTAGCTCATATTAGATTTTAATTAGTGCTAAGGTAAAAAAATATGACGTATTTAATCCGAGTTTTGATTTTAGATGGTTTAAAAAAAACGTATGTTTGATCGTCGAATTCAAATTTATAAAAATGACAAAGATTATTTCTTCTATCCTCGTTAGTTTGTTTTTTATTACAACATTTTATGCGCAACAACCGACGGCCAAAAATAGGACGAACAAAGATAACACTATTCAAACGCAACCAAAATTAATTGTTGGCATTGTTGTCGATCAAATGCGATATGATTACCTCACGCGTTTTTATGATAAATATGGAGAAGGTGGGTTTAAGCGAATGATGAATGAAGGATTTGATTGCCGAAATAATCATTTTAATTATGTGCCAACGTACACCGCACCTGGCCACAGTTCGGTTTATACAGGTACATCACCCAAATACCATGGTATAATTGGTAATAACTGGTACGATAAGGAAATAAAATCATCGGTTTATTGTGCAGGTGATGATAGCGTAGAACCGGTTGGAACCAAGGACAAAGCTGGTAAAATGTCACCACACCGAATGAAAACGACCACTTTTACTGATGAAAACCGATTGTTTACACAGTTACAAGGTAAAACAATTGGAATTGCACTTAAGGATAGAGGCGCCATTTTGCCTGCCGGACATACCGCAAATGCGGCGTATTGGTTTCATGGCCAAGATGAAGGTCGCTGGATTTCAAGTACTTTTTACATGACCCAATTGCCAAAATGGGTTCAGAATTTTAATAATTCAAATATTGCAAATTCTTATTTTAAAGAATGGAATACTTTATATGATATAAAAACTTATACTGAAAGTACAGCCGACGATAATAGTTTTGAAGGCGGATTTAAGGGTAAGGAAAAAACGACGTTTCCGTACGATTTGAAAGCTTTAAAAGATCAGAATTCAGGATTTGAATTACTTAAATCAACACCTTATGGAAATAGTTTAACAACAGATTTTGCTTTAGCTGCTATTGATGGCGAAGATTTGGGCAAAGATAATATTACTGATGTACTGACCTTAAGTTATTCAAGTACAGATTATGTAGGTCATAATTTTGGAGTAAGTTCGAAAGAAGTTCAGGATACGTATTTACGCCTTGACAAAGATTTGGAGCGTTTGTTTAATGCGTTGGACCAAAAAGTAGGAAAAGGGAATTATACTGTTTTCTTAACTGCAGATCATGCTGCTGTTGAGGTACCTTCTTATTTGTCAAGCTTGAAAATTCCTGCGGGTTATTTTGATGGAAAGGCGTTTAGAGAGAAACTCAATGCGTTTTTAAAAGCAACTTATAACGCTGATGGTCTTGTAGAAAACTACAGTAATAACCAAATTTTCTTGAATCGAGCAAAACTTTCAGAAATGGGATTAAAGCTTCAAGAGGTTCAGCAAACCATTGTTAACGAAATTATTGCTTATAAACACATTGATAAGGCCTATACAGGAATGTCAATGACCCAAGCGTCTTTTACAGCTGGTATTGAGGAATTGGTTCAGAATGGCTATGATCAAAAACGTTCAGGTGATGTTGTTTATATTTTTGAACCCGGTGTTTTATCCTATAGTTTAACAGGTTCTTCGCATGGAACTTCATTTAATTATGATACGCATGTACCACTTTTACTTTTTGGAAATGGGATTAAACATGGCCACAGCTTTAAAAAAACGCATATTACTGATATTGCACCTACCATGTCTGCACTATTGGGAATTGGTTTTCCAAGTGGCGCAACAGGACAACCTTTAGAGTTTGTTTTGGAAAAGTAATTTGAAAAACAGAAAACTTTATAGCATTCTGGTCTTAATCCTAATTTTAGGAGTTTATGGCTATGAGTTTTTTTTAGAAAAAAAAGAAACTTTTGAAGTTGTAAACGCGGGTGAGAAGGTAAAATCATCTACTAAAATACGATTATTACCAGCAAGTACTTTAGGCCAGGTCATCCATCATCAGGGGTATTCTTTGTCTTATAGCGAACCCCATGAACAGGCGGAATGGGTGGCCTATGAATTGAAAAAGTCACATCTTTCTACAGCTAATTTCAAACGGCCTTATTTTGAAGTAGATCATGCTGTTAAAACAGGAGCGGCAAGTTGGAAAAACTATAAAGATTCAGGTTATGACCGTGGGCATTTATGTCCGGCAGGAGATCGGAAATATAGTCAAGAAGCTTATGAAGAAACTTTTTTGACCAGTAATATCAGTCCGCAGGATCCCGAATTTAATGCGGGGATTTGGAATGATTTAGAACAAAAAGTTCGGGATTGGGCCTACAAATATGATGGCGTATTTGTTATTGCCGGAGGTGTTTTAAAAGGTAATTTAAAAACTATTGGAAATGAACGCGTAGCGGTGCCCAATCAGTTTTATAAAATTGTTTATGATCCTGAAAATGAAAAGATGATTGCTTTTTTAATGCCAAACCGAAATTCCAATCAACCTTTAAAAGATTTTGTGGTATCAGTAGATTCGATTGAAACACTCACGGGTATTGACTTCTTTCCAGAACTTGAAGATGGACTTGAAGATAAGTTAGAGGCCATGGCCAATTATAGAAACTGGAATTGATTTTTTATATTGGTTTTTGAATCATTTGATAATATTGAAGTTGGTTTTTCAAAAAACTAATAAATGCAATGTTAAATTCTAGTTCTTGGTTTTTTCTTTGGCATAAATCTTTAAAAACTCCTTATCTGCATTGTTTTGATAAAGTTCCAATAATTTCTTCTTACCGTTTTCACCTAAAGTTTGGCGTAACGATGGGCTCTCAATCAATTGTTTTAGGCAAGATTTAAATTCTTCTTTGCTGTCATACAATAAACCACATTCCGAATTTTCAATAAGTTCTTGTTGTGCTTTACATTTCGTGGCCAATATGGGTATTTTTCCATACATATATTGAAATAATTTATTGGCAACACCTGAATCATGTTGGGCATTTACCTGAAAAGGAGCCAAGCCAATTGCTATTTTTTTAAGATATGCAGGAAGATATTTTACATCGGCCCACGGAATATAAGTAAGGTGATCCTTTAAAACAGAATGGTTGATATAACTGTTGAATTCATTTTTATCGGCTTTATCGACTGGGCCAATAATGAGTGTATGGAACAGGTTGCCTTCTTCAAGCAATTCGATAATCCATGGAAGGATATCAATAATACCTCTACGTTGGGCAACCACTCCAAAATAAAATAGCGTGAGCCCTTCCGAATTAAAATCTACCGAAAACTCATTTTTTTCAAAGGTTTTAAAACTTTCAAAATCTGGCATATTAGGATGCACATAAATTGACTTAGACTTTAAAAATGGAAATCGATCCATTAGATCTTGCTTAAAAGAGTTGCTCAATACCACAAGATTATCTGCGTAACTTAAATACTCACCTTCTTTTTGATACCATTTCTCGGGTTGGACCACATGTTTTCGCCATCCTTTTATGGCCCATTGGTAAGAATTGATGGCGGCCGGATAATTTTCATGTAAATCCAGCGTCAATGTTATGTCGCGATTGCTTTTTTGGATACCAGTTCTTGCAGCTTTAGCCAAATACAAATCGTGCGCATGTACAGTATCAAGATTATTGTCCGTTATGAATTTAGAAATATGTTTTTTCCATAAGGTTTCATAAAATCCAAAATTTGTACTTAGCAATACAAAGAGATCCCGGATTTTTCGATGAATTTTAATTCTTGAGACCTTAATATCAGTATAAGATCGGTAATCTTTTTTGAAATCAAAACAGAGCACAAAAATGGTATGTCCTTCTTTTTGAAGTAAACGTATTTCTTTTTGAACCCGATGGTCGTGGTCAAATTCGTTATCTACAACAACGCCAATTTTCATTTTAATATTTGTAAACTATGGCATTGATATGCATTCCGGCGCCAACACTTGCAAACATGATGATGTCTCCTTTATTGAGATTTTGGTTTTTTAACTGGTTGTTTCTGACTAAATCAAACAAGGTTGGAATAGTTGCCACCGAGCTGTTTCCCAATTCATGAATACTCATTGGCATAATGTTTTCTGGTATTTCAGCGTTGTAAAGTTTGTAAAATCGTTTTAAGATAGCTTCGTCCATTTTTTCATTGGCTTGATGGATGAATATTTTTTTAACTTCCTTAATGTCGATGCCTGTTTTATCCAAACATGCTTTCATGGCCAGTGGCACATTGTTTAAGGCAAATTCGTATATTTTTCTTCCATCCATTTTGATGTAGCGGATGTCGGGACATAATTCTTTATTATTAGAATTTCCGAAGTATAAGTAATAAGCTTCATCATAAGTATAACTTCCGGTTTCATGAGCAAGGATCCCACCTTCGTCATCGGTTAATTCAACGATTGTTGCACCGGCGCCATCACTGTAAATCATGGAATCACGATCGTGTTTATCTACAACTCTCGATAAGGTTTCAGAACCAATAACCAAGCACTTTTTTGCAATTCCAGCTTTTATAAATGCATTGGCCTGAATCACGCCCTCAATCCATCCCGGGCAGCCAAAAAGAATATCGTAAGCCACACATTTTGGATTTTTGATGCGTAAACTATGCTTTACGCGCGATGCCAAACATGGTAACACATCAGTTTGAATAGTGTTGTATTTTACATCTCCAAAATTGTGTGCCATGATAATATAATCCAGTTCTTCTGGATCAATTTTGGCATCTGCTATTGCTTTCTCTGCAGCAAAAAAAGCAAGATCGGAAGAGGTTAAGTGATTATGTGCGTATCGACGTTCGTCAATACCTGTAATCGCCTTAAATTTTTCAATGATTACCGTATTTGGATGTTTCAGATCCGAGCCATCTAGATTTAAGAAACGATGTTTATCAAAATTCTCGTTTTTTTCAATGCTAGTTGGTATGTAGCAGCCTGTTCCTGTAATCTTTATACCCATTTGTTTTTTTGTTTAAGCGGTTTACTAATGTAATGATATTGGTTGTTATTTCCGATAACTTTATTGTTTTTTTGACAGTTTGCCAATGTATTAAAAAAATCGATTCCATAAACCGAAATCAATAAAAAAGCACTCATTTTAAAGATTAAATGAGTGCTTTTTACAGTTTTATTGGCTTAAAAATTAAGCGTCCATATATTCTTCGATAGGTGCACAGGTACAAATCAGGTTCCTGTCGCCAAAAGCATCGTCAACACGGCGTACGGATGGCCAAAATTTATTGTCTCTAATATAGTCCAATGGATAGGCAGCCGCTTCTCTGGTGTATGGGAAATCCCATTGGTCGGAAGTTAGCATGGCCAACGTGTGAGGTGCGTTTTTAAGAACGTTATTGATATCGTCTTTTGAAGCATGGTCAATTTCTTTTCTGATAGAAATCATGGCATCGCAAAAGCGGTCCATTTCTTCTTTGCTTTCGCTTTCTGTAGGCTCGATCATTAGAGTTCCTGCTACAGGAAACGAAACGGTTGGTGCATGAAAACCATAATCCATCAATCGTTTGGCAATATCAGTTACTTCAATGCCGTTTTCTTTAAATGGTCGGCAATCTACAATCATCTCGTGGGCTGCGCGTCCGCGTTCTCCAGAATATAACGTATCAAAATGACCTTCTAAACGGCGTTTGATATAGTTGGCGTTTAAAATAGCAGTTTGCGTCACATTTTTTAAGCCTTCGGCACCAAGCATTTTGATATAGCCATAAGAAATTAAACACACTAATGCTGATCCATACGGTGCTGCAGAAATAGCTGTAATTGCTTTTTCTCCACCAGTTTTTATGATTGGATTACCAGGTAAAAAAGGAACAAGTTGTTCTGCTACACAAATTGGCCCAACACCAGGACCACCGCCACCATGAGGAATGGCAAATGTTTTGTGAAGATTAAGGTGGCAAACGTCGGCACCAATATTACCAGGATTGGTCAAACCTACTTGCGCATTCATGTTGGCACCGTCCATATAAACTTGTCCGCCATTATCGTGGATAATTTGGGTGATTTCTTTAATAGCCGATTCGTAAACACCATGTGTTGATGGATAAGTGACCATTAAACAAGAGAGATTATCTTTATGCTTTATAGCTTTTTCACGTAAATCTTCAACGTCAATATTCCCTTCTTCGGTAGATTTTGTGACTACCACTTTCATACCCGCCATAACTGCACTTGCAGGATTGGTTCCGTGTGCCGATGAAGGAATTAAACAAATATTACGATGACCTTCATTGCGCGAATCGTGATAGGCCTTAATGACCATTAGGCCTGCAAATTCTCCTTGTGCACCAGAATTTGGTTGTAAAGAAGTGCCAGCAAAACCAGTGATTTCAGTCAGTTGATCTTCTAATGCTTTTAAAACGATCTGATACCCTTCAGCTTGTTCTATGGGGCAGAATGGATGGATTGAGCCCCAGTTTGGCCAGCTCAATGGTAACATTTCTGCGGCAGCGTTAAGTTTCATGGTACAAGATCCCAAAGCAATCATGGAATGGTTTAAAGACAAATCTTTACGCTCTAACATTTTGATATAACGCATCAATTCAGTCTCAGAGTGGTGTGAATTGAACACTTCCAAAGTCAAAAATTCGGTTTGACGTTGTAGGCTTTCGGTAATATTAGAGGCGCTTTCTATAGATGCTAAAGTAACCGTGTCAACTTGATTGTGTTCAGCAAAAATTGCCAAAATTTCATTCGCATCTTTCAAAGACGTGGTTTGGTTGATGGAAATCGTAACCGTATTGGCATTTGGATAATTGAAATTCACTTCGTGACGTTCTGCTATCTTTTTGATGGCATCGGCATTGGCTTCAACTTGAAGAGTGTCAAAAAACGACGTATTTTTCTGTTTGTAGCCTAGTTTTTCCAATCCTTTAGCTACGCTCGATGCGGTGTTGTGAACTGTATCAGCAATAAATTGCAATCCTTTTGGGCCGTGATAAACCGCGTACATCGATGCCATAACCGCCAGTAAAACCTGTGCTGTACAAATGTTTGATGTAGCTTTATCGCGCTTAATGTGTTGTTCGCGGGTTTGTAGTGCCATACGCAAAGCTCTGTTGCCGTTCATGTCTTTGGTTACGCCAATAATACGGCCTGGCAAATCACGTTTGTAAGCATCTTTGGTGGCAAAATAAGCTGCGTGAGGACCACCGTAACCCATCGGGATTCCGAAGCGTTGTGTTGTTCCAACGACTACGTCTGCACCAAATTTACCTGGAGCTTCCAACTTTACCAAGCTTAAAATATCGGCAGCAACGGCAACTTTAATCTGGTTGTCATTGGCTTTTTCAATAAACGTTTTGATGTCACTAATCTGTCCATCTTTTCCTGGATATTGCAAAATGGCTCCGAAAAATTCTTTTGAAAAATCAAATTCATCTTCATTGCCAACCACCAATTCAACGCCTATTGGTGTTGCTCTGGTTTGTAGCAACGATAAGGTTTGTGGTAAAATAGCGTCAGAAACAAAAAACTTGTTCACGTTGTTTTTCTTCTGATCTCTATCTCTAACTGCAAATAACAAGGCAACGGCTTCAGCTGCCGCCGTGCTTTCATCCAAAAGCGATGCATTGGCAATCTCCATTCCTGTCAAATCGGTAATAATGGTCTGGAAGTTTAAAAGTGCTTCCAATCGGCCCTGTGCAATTTCGGCTTGGTACGGTGTGTATGCTGTGTACCAACCTGGATTTTCAAGAATATTACGTTGGATTACCGCTGGAACAATAGTTGGGTGATAACCTAAACCAATATAAGATTTAAATATTTTATTCTTTTTTGAAAGCTCAAGAATATGGTTGATATAATCATATTCGCTCATTGGTTCATCCAGGTTCAATCCGTTTTTTAATCGGATGTCGCCAGGAACAGTTTCGACAATAAGTTGGTCTAAACTGTCCACCCCAATGGTTTTGAGCATTTCATTTTGGTCATTTTCATTAGGACCAATATGGCGAAGAGCAAAAGAGTTTGTGTTCATTGATAATAGTGTTGTGTTAGCCTCCATTTGTGGAGATAAATAATTTATAAAAAAGCCTTTAATTCTACGGTGTTAGGGCTACTTTTTCTATGGCGCGAAATTACGGGAAATATCGATATATTCTGTTAAGTAAATCTAAAGTTTTCAACCATCGCTCGGTGTTATTAACACAATTCTTATTTTTGTATAATGAAGCGGATCAAGGACATATTTGATTTTTATATCAATAGTAGCATCCATGTTGCCTTATCCGTGTTTTCCATGACGTATGTGTCGTTGTTGGAATTTAATTTGCCTACCAATTGGAACTTACTTTTTTTCGTGTTTTTCTCTACAATTACCGGATATAATTTTATTAAGTTTTTTGGAATTGCAAAGTTCCATCACCGTCGATTGACTCGAAAATTAAAGATTATCCAAGAGTTTTCATTGGTTTGTTTTTTGTTGATGATTTGGTTTGTATTTCAGTTGGAATCTGAAACTTTGATGTATATCGGTGTTTTTGGCGCCATTACTTTTTTATATACCATTCCGTTTTTGCCAAAACGACTTTTTATCGATCATCAAAAAAACCTCAGGGAAATAGGCGGATTAAAAGTGTATATTATTGGATTGGTTTGGGGTGGCGTGACGGTTTTATTACCAGTTTTAGACAGCAACCAATCCTTTGATTGGGATGTTTGGATAACTGCCATTCAGCGGTTTGTTCTGGTTATGATGTTGATGTTGCCCTTTGAAATCAGGGATTTACAATACGACGATTTGAAATTGGCCACAATTCCGCAGAAAATTGGCATTCGGAATACTAAGGTTATAGGCACTTTACTCGGAATGGTGTTTTTTGCTTTGGAATTTTCAAAAGAGCAGCTCACTCTTAAGTTGATTATATTGACTTTGACCATTGCAATAATAACGCTTCTGTTTATAGTTTTTGCAAATAGAAACAGGAGCAATTATTACAGTTCGTTTTGGGTAGAAAGTATCCCGATTTTATGGCTGATTTTACATTTTGTGTTTTAGTGGGGTGGATTTTAAACCTAAAACTTATGAAAAATAATAAAGGCATTCGCAATTAAAAATTAAATACGAATGCCTTGGTAAAATATGCGTTTTTCTAAACTTTATATGAGAGGAATAAATTGAATTTAAGATATTGCCTCTGGTTATTTCTCAATTAAACC
>NZ_DATJCY010000208.1:0-43777 GCF_035577925.1 Gelidibacter sp.
GCCGTTTGAATAAATTTCTGTTGTACAATATCGCAATTTGGCGACGCTCTATACCCCGATTGTGAGCAAATAGCTACTTCTTGCATTTCGTCAAAAGGTTTTGAAAACCAATCACTTTTAGGCAATACATCAAATACTTCAAACAAAATAGGTGCAGCTGTTTGTACACCAACCAAACCTGGTCGGCCTTCGCCGTCGGCATTACCTACCCAAACACCAACCACATAATCTTTGGTGGTCCCAATGGCCCAAGCATCACGAAATCCGAAACTGGTTCCGGTTTTCCAGGCAATTTGTTTAGAACTATCATAAAACTCCCAATTTTCATTGCCTTCCGGACGATTGACTTCTTTCAAACTTTCATAAGTAAGATAAATGGAAGCAGCATCATACAATGTTTTTTCGGACGTTTTTTTACCAAAATCAATAGTTTCATCAGCCAAAAAAGTGGGCTCACAAAATTCATTATCAAAATACTCACTAGATGTTTCGTTAAAATGATTTAATGTAGATGATAATGCCGCATAGCTTTTGCATAAATCCCACAGATTACTTTCAGCACCACCAAGAATAAGGGACAATCCATAATGATTGGCATTGTATTTTAAATCCCTCAATTTTAAAGCTTTTAAATAATGATAAAACCGATTTAAACCAAATTCCTGCAACATCCGCACGGACGGAACATTCAAGGATCTGGACAGCGCACGACTTGCAGGAACGGCACCATCATACTGCTTATCAAAATTTTCGGGATTATAATTTCCAAATTGCGTGGGCACATCCGCAACCAACATATTGGGCAGTAAATCGCCGGCATCAAGCATGGCAGCATGCAAAAACGGTTTTAGAATACTTCCGGTACTTCTTGGTTTATTAATAATATCTACATCTTTTTCATGTTCCATATCCGTAGGTGTATTTCCTACATAAGCCAATACTTTACGCGTTTTTACATCCAAAATCAGCACGGCCGCATTATGGATTTCGTTTTGTTTTAAATTGTTATAGCTGTTGTGGATTATTTTATTAACCTGATCCTGAATCGGTTTTTTAATGCTGGTTCTTACATGTTTACCTAAATGGGTCTGTGCAACTCTTTGGAGTAAATGCGGTGCAATTTGTGGTAAGGGATATGGTTTTTGAGGCAAATTCTCAACAATTGATAATTGATAGGTTAAGCTATCTATTATTTCTTGTTTCAATAATTTTTCTAACAATCGGTTGCGCTTTTTAAGCAATTGCTCTTGATTTTTTCCAGGATAAATTAAACTCGGCGCATTGGGCAAAACAGCTAAAGTAGCACTCTCGGCCCATGACAATTCGGAAGCGGCTCTATTAAAATAACGCCATGATGCGGCGTCCAAACCGACCACATTTCCTCCAAAAGGCGCATTGCTGCTATAATAGGATAGAATTTTTTCTTTGGATGTTCTAAACTCCAAACGCGTTGCCAAAATAAGCTCCTTCACTTTCTCTAAGTAAGTTCGTGATTGTCCTTTTCGAGATAGCCGAATAACTTGCTGCGTTAAGGTGCTTCCGCCTCTTTTAACACCACCGGAACTTAAATTTTGTTTTAAAGCTTTAGCTATTGAAACTGGATTAAATCCGGGATGTTTATAAAAATGGGCATCTTCAAATTGGATGATACAAATCTTAAATTTTTCGGGAATGCTATCGTTTTGAGGAAATCGCCATTGGCCATCTTCGGCAATGACCGCACCTAAAAGTTCATTAGTATTACTTGTTATCACCGTTGCCGTTGGATCTTTAAACAGTTGCTTTGGCAAACAAAAATAATAAGCCACTAAAGCTATAAAAACTATAGCCGATTTGAATTTGTGGCGTTTTATATAGGTTATTATTTTATTCATGGTTGAAGATCTTCTTAGACTTAACAGGTTTTAAAAACCTGTTAAGTCTGTTTAGATACTGTTGGCAAACCTCAAGATTAGCTTCGCTAAACATAAAGGTTTTCTGCCTGGGCTGAAATGTAGCTATTTTAAAACTTCAATCCATTTTCCTTTGGTTCGCACCAAAAACTCATTATCATACATGGCTTCGGCTTGTACACCTGGCAAATAATAGGTTCCTAAATAAGAAGCGTTCAACATAACCGTAAACGTTTTGGTGTCATACTTCCCTTTCTTTGGCAAATCAAAATAAAAATTAACGCGGTCGTCCCGGATATCCGTATATCGCGCTTGGCTTGTAGTGGTATCACCAAAATCAGTAAAACGTGTATTTATAATTTCCCATCCCGAAGGAAAAATCTGTGTCAAAGCCACATCATTGATATCTTGATTTTTAAGATTAGAAATCTTCACGACCGCTACAAAATCCTGTCCTTGGTTTAGTCTTTCGATATCAATAATATTTCCATTTAAGTTTTTATAAACTACAGAAACACTCAAACCGCGCTGTTCGGAAATTTCTTGACCAAGCGGTAATTTGCCCGAATTTAAAACTCGCACATAAATCACATTAGCTTGATTGTTTTTAAAACTAAAGGAATTATTGCCTTCTTTAACTGACAATTCGCGTTGTGCAATCGCATTTTTGCTATCGATGGTTTCTGATTTTCCATTGAGCGTATATTCTACTTTTACTGCTTTTCCGCCATTGGCTTCTACCATTTTTGCCATGGCCAATAAACTGTAAGCCGTGGTTTGTGTGCTCATCCAACGATTACTCGAAAGGTCTTTCGCAATATCCTCAGCCAATTCACGCATTTTAGGATTCTTTGTCAAAATCATGGTTTCCAATGCCATTGCACGATTTCGATCTACAGAACCATACGTGTAATTATCATATTTTGGCGGAACAAAATTGATATTTGCGGTACTCGAAATCTTATCACTCGCTTCTTTTTGACCAGCCAAAGCATACGCTGCGGCAAGGCGCCATTTGGTTTCATTGGACATTTCGCTAAACTCTCGCAATCGGTTCATAGCCGCAAGATCAGGACTTCCCGCCAATGCCAAGGTATAAAGTCGATAAGCCTGTGCCAAATCGGTATTTGCTGTTCGATAACTCGGACGCCAATCTCTCGCGGCTTGTTGTTGGTAGCGCAGCCAATTGCTCTTAAATGTTAACGGCAACACATAGCCTTTTTTCTCAGCCTCCAGCATAAAATGACCTGCAAAACTGGTGCTCCAATCATTGACGGAGTTTTCGCCCATCCAATAAGACATGCCACCGGAAGCCATTTGGAAATTACCCAAACGCTTAACGCCACTTTCAATATTTTTCTGGATGTCTTGTTTTTTCTGATACGGCAAATCAAAAATATCAGTTAAATATAATTGCGGAAATAATCCTGAAGTTATCTGCTCTAAGCAACCATGCGGATACTGTATTAAAAACTGCAAACGTCCTGAAAAATCCATTGGTGGCAATGTTGAAAACTCAACGGTTGCACTATTGGTTCCTATTTCTCCAAACGTCGAAAAATCCATCGTTTTGACGGCCTTAGCTTCAAGTGTTTCATCCAATGATTTTGAAGTGATCGGATTTGGATTATAAACATCCATTTCCACCTTATAGGATGACTTTTCGCCATTACCACTGGCAATCACTTCAACGGTACTCACGCCTTTTGCCTTGCTGACATCCAACTCAAAATAAGTCATTTGCTCATCGGGTCTGTTAAAAGACAAAGATTTTGATTTTTCGCCAACAACAGCAATGCCATCACTCAACTTTAAACTAATGTTTACATTTTTCACCTTATTATCCATGGCAAAAACAGTAACGGGCAACGTGACTTTTTCACCAGGACTTAGTTTTCTGGGTAAAGTTGCTAAAACCATCAACGGTTTTTTAACCTGAACCGATTTGTCCGTGCTGCCATAAGCTTCGGTCTTAGCATCGCCGGCAACCACCATGGCACGCACGGCGCCAATATAGTTTGGCATTTTGATTTTATGCGATTTCTTTTCGCCTGCCTTCAAACTGAATGGTCCCAAATAGGTTACTACAGGCTTAAACCGATTGGCTTTTATGTTTTTACCAGCCTCGGCATTGGCGTCACCACCAATGGCAAATACCTGATCGATACTGCCGCTGTAAGCACCTATCACATCATCAAAAATATCCCAAGTTTTAACGCCCAAAGCTTCTCTTGTATAAAATTCATCCCAAGCATTTGGTGTTTTAAAACGTGTCAAATCTAAAAGTCCTTCTTCAACAATAGCAATCGTATAAGTCATTGCTTTTTTATTCTTTTCACTCACTTCTACCTTAAATTCCTGTTCAGGTTGAAGAACATCCGGCATTTTAATTTCAGGATTTAATTTGGTCGATGGATTTTCAACCATAATTGGAATGATGCCATATAAACGAATCGGTAAATCATTGGCGGTTGTGGCATGCGGTTGTAACAATGAAATATTCACAAATACATTAGGTGCCATTTCTGGAGTAATCGGAATATTAATCGTTGTTTCGCCTTGCGTGGTAACTACCCATTTATACGACAACACATCCGAACCATTTTCAATACTTACCAAAGCTCTGCCTTCAGAACCTGATGGAAAAGTTATTTTAGCCGATTCTCCAACATTATAATTTTCTTTATCGGCAGCAAAGACCAGCATTTTTGCAGCATCTTTATCGCCCGATGGCGTATTGTCATACCAATTTTTATAAAAATAAGCAGTCCTTCCAGTAGCGTGGCCACTTATCGGATCTGTAATACGAATCAAATATCTGCCGCGTTCATCCTCTGGAATATTTAGAGTGAATTTCCCTTTTCCATTGGCATCTGTAGTGATGGTTTTATCCAGATAAGGTTTGTGATACGTGCTCGATACATAACTCGACAGATTATCATAAGAGGAATTCCACCACCAGCGCCATTCAATTTTATAAACTTTTATCTCTAAATTTTCGCGTTTTATAGGTTGGCCTTTAGCATCAATAGTGACTACATCAAACGTCTGATTCTGATCGGTATAAAACGAATCATAACGATTGCCTTCCGGCGATTTTAAACCGATAAATGACGTATAAGGTGCATAGGTTTTTGAAAAGGCATCCAATGAAAAATCACCGCCATTTTCGAAGGCTCGGACTAAAAACTGAACGTTTAATAAACCTGGTGCATTTTTACCAACATTTAATGACGTATTGATTTTTGCGATGCCTTCGTCGTTCAAATGACCTTCAAAAACATTCATTTCTTCGGATGAGAATGAACGTGTGGGATCAACAAATTCATAATCCTTATAATTTTTGAAACCTTCGTAAGAAGTGCTAAATTTTGCCTTAATTTCAGCTTTCAAATTCTTAGCAGGTGCACCATGAAGCCATTTCACATCTAAAGTTCCGTTTAAAGGTTGGTTATTGACCAATACCTCATCTTCAAAATCGACTTTAATTTTTAATCTGTTGGGCTTGACGGTTTCGACACGTAAGTTTTTATAAAATGAAGCTCCACCAACCGAAACTTTTGCACTATAATTTCCGGTTTTATCTTCGACATTTGTGGGAACGACAAATTTGTAAAAATTATCGGTGTTTTCGGAAGTGATATTCTTGTAAATCAGTTTGCCATTCGGATCGCTGATTTCCATTTTTACAGGATGTCCTTTGGGCAGCTTATTGTCATTATCATTCAACATAAAGGTTAAAAACAAAGAATCTCCGGGACGCCAAACACCGCGTTCGCCATAAATATAACCTTTGAGTCCGCGCTGTAAGCTATTACCAGAAACATCAAACTTGCTCAATGACAACGAGTTTCCGTCATCCAATTTAATATAAGACGTATTATTACCTTTGCTAACGATTGCAAAAGCAGCAAGTTTATCATTATTAAGTTTTGCTAAACCGTCGTTATCGGTTGTGACTTTCGCAATTTCTTGTTGTTGATAATTGAACAATCTGATGGTAGCTCCCGTTTCGGGACGGGTATCCAAAATATTAGAAACCGCAAAATAATAGGAATTATTTCCACCTTGTTTTACAATCACGCCCAGATTGGAGGCCAATAAATTTTGCGATACCACACGATCTTGATTGTAATAAGCATCATGGCATGGATTGTTGCGTTGGTTCCAATTATAATTGTAGTTTTTATAACTATAGATTAAATTATCCCAATAAGCTTCCTCACGCAAATCTTCATCTTCCGAAGAACTTTCGGTATAAGCATCATCATAATAATCGTCGTAATAGTCGTCATAATAAGCATCTTCCGAATTATCAATAGTGGTATAATTATCACAATTAAACAGAGAATATTCTTTTTTGATACTCAGCTCTATGCGATAAATGGCACCCATATCGGCTTTAAAAAACTTGGATAAATCTATACTATACGCTTTCCATCGGTCTTTATTTTCATCACCATCATTTTGCAAGGTAATCGTTTGCTTTGCAATTCTTCGACCTACACGTTTAATGGCATAATCGTTATTATCCCTTAAATTGTTATCCTGAAGAAACTGCAAAACATTATCTTCAAAAATCTTGATAATCCGAACGTCCACGGCCTTTAAATTAACCGCTTCAAAATTAAATTTTAATGCTTCAGAATTTGGCAATATCGTGCCATTGCTAATTAGTCGAACTTGAGGTTTTAGTTCTTCAAAAGAAATCGTTTCTGAAAATGGTTTTTTAAGCTTGAAACCGTCTGTATTTGAAATGCCCTGAAAAACATCGACCAAAATATCGCCCACAAGTTTTGAATCTGGATAAACTTTAAGAACATTGCCATCAACTATAAATTTGGGATGTTTAGAATTTTGAATGGCAATCAATCCATCAAAGTTTTGCTGTTTTTTTATAGGATCGGAAAAGTTGATGGATAAATACTGTTCTGGAGCTTGGACCACGTCCACTTTAACAATGGTAAAACTATTTATTCCTGAAATTGCTACTGTATTTTCACCTACATTATTGGCTTTTATCGCTTTTCCATTCCATTTTACCAACACTTCACTATCCTCAACCAAACGATTAATACTATCTATTTTAAATTCAAAAACCCTGGATTTTTCTATGGATTCATTCCATTGCAATTTGAGTTTTTTTCCATTTTGAAAAGCTTCTACCAATTGTTTAGCATCGTTGATATCAATAATATCTGCCGATTTTAAAGTGGCTTCCAAATATTGCCATGCTTTACTATAAGATTGTAAATAATTGGTCGTTAAAGAAAAATTGGGGGTAATTGTTTTAAATTCAAACGTAAAAGCACCAAATTCTTTAGGTTGGTTTTTATAGATCTCTGACAACTTTATGGTCACTTTATACTCGGTATCCGGTTGCAGAGGTTCGGTTGGTTTAAAAATTAGGGAATGTGCATTTTCGACCAGTACTTTTCCTTTGACTTTAGGTTCAATAGTGATAATATGATCGGGAATTTCCTGTCCGGTTTCCCATCCTTCCACATCATTGACCAAATTTATTATAACAGGATCGTAAACAGAAACGCGTCCAGCTGTTGTATAACTAATATAATCCCGAAATTTAAAGAGGTTATCGGTTTCTATATTGGCGGTGTTTTCCTTTTTGCATGATACTACAAGCAGCAAAAGAAATAGAAAAGCACTTAGCTTCTTAAAACATAAATAGTTGATTGTCCTCTTTGATTTTGAGATATACATAAATAAGGTGTTTCAGTAAAACTTAATCTTTATAAATACCAATAGTCAGATTTCCAGAGGCATCCATAGAAGCTCTATACATCCCTTCGGTATTGAATTCCATAACCATATTTCCGTTTTTATCAACAGCAACGATCCCGCCATCGCCTCCTAAATCGGCTACTTTGGTTTGAATAACTTCTTTGGCGGCTTCTTTTAAGGTCAAACCTTTATATTCCATCAAAGCAGAAATATCATGAGCCACCATGGCACGTATAAAATATTCGCCCCAACCTGTACTACTCACCGCACACGTAGCGTTGTTGGCATAAGTTCCTGCGCCAATAATGGGTGCATCACCAATTCTTCCCCAGCGTTTGTTGGTCATCCCACCGGTTGATGTACCTGCAGCAAGATTTCCGTTTTTATCCAAAGCCACACAACCTACAGTTCCAAATTTTGAATCTTTGATAACCGGATCATAAAATGCAGCTTTATCACGAGTTTCTTCCTGTTTTTCGGCAGCTTTAACACGTTGAAGTGCTTTAAAACGGTTTTCGGTATAAAAATACGAAGGATCTACAAGTTCCAAACCTTGCTCTTTTGCAAACTCTTCGGCTCCTTTTCCGGAAAGCATTACATGAGGTGAGTTTTCCATTACTGCTCTTGCCAAATTAATCGGATTTTTAACGGTGGTTGTACTTGCAGAGGCACCAGCATTCAAGTTTTTTCCATCCATAATTGAGGCATCCAATTCATTCTTGCCTTCATTTGTAAATACTGCACCTTTTCCTGCATTAAAAAGTGGTGAATCTTCTAAAACGTTAACGGTTTTTTCTACGGCATCCAAACTTGAACCTCCATTTTTAAGAATTTCATAACCAACTTTTATGGCTTCCTCCAGTTTAGCTTTATAAGCAGCCTCATCCTCTGGCGTCATATTTTTCTTCAAAATAGTACCAGCACCACCATGGATAACAATGGCAAACTCATTTATTTTTTCTGAATTAGCTGGAGTTTCATGTTGATTTTCAGATGATAACTTCTGATCAGAATTAGAAGGATTGGGATTGGTATTACAGCCTAAAAATAAAAGCAGAAACAAAGGTAAACAAACAAATTTTCTCATGATAAACAGATTGATTTTAAGCTTTAAAGTTAGGTTTTTTTTAAGAAGCTCCAACTTCAATAAGCCACATATTATTATTATATTCGCAAAAGTCATTTATTAATTAAATAAACACATACATGCAAGGAGTTGCTAAAGATTTTGGAATTCAAGAAGCCTTAAGGGAATTGGGTGTAAAAGACATAAACGAAGGTACATCGACAGGCTCAAATAACTTTTCGAATGGTGAAATTATTGAAAGCTATTCGCCAGTTGACGGAAAACTGATTGGCAAGGTTAAAACCACTACTAAAGAAGATTATGCAAAAGTTTTGGACGCCGCAACATCAGCTTTTAAAACTTGGCGAGTTATGCCGGCACCGCAACGTGGTGAAATTGTGCGTCAGTTTGGTGATAAATTAAGAGAAAAAAAAGAAGCACTTGGAAAATTGGTATCCTATGAAATGGGAAAATCCTATCAAGAAGGTTTGGGAGAAGTTCAGGAAATGATCGATATCTGTGATTTGGCTGTGGGACTTTCACGCCAACTTTACGGTTTGACCATGCATTCTGAACGTCCGGGGCATAGAATGTACGAACAGTATCATCCATTAGGTGTTGTTGGTATCATTTCGGCATTTAACTTCCCTGTGGCCGTTTGGTCATGGAATACCGCTTTAGCTTGGGTTTGTGGAGATGTTTGCATCTGGAAACCTAGTGAAAAAGCTCCATTATGTGGAATTGCTTGCCAAAACATTGCTGCTGAAGTTTTTAAAGCAAACAATTTGCCAGAAGGTATTTCATGTTTGATCAATGGCGATTACCGTGTGGGTGAACTCATGACAAAAGACACGCGTATTCCATTAATCTCAGCAACAGGCTCTACCAGAATGGGTAAAATTGTAGCACAGGATGTGGCCGCACGTTTGGGAAGATCTTTATTAGAATTAGGTGGCAACAATGCGATTATTGTGACCCCGGATGCCGATATCAAAATGACAGTTATTGGCGCCGTATTTGGCGCTGTAGGAACTGCTGGTCAGCGTTGTACCTCAACACGTCGTTTGGTGATACACGAAAGCATCTATGACAAAGTTAAAGATGCTATTGTAGCGGCATACAAACAATTGCGCATTGGCAACCCATTGGATGAAAATAACCATGTTGGGCCGTTAATCGATAAAGATGCGGTTAAAATGTATCAAGATGCTTTAGTGAAAGTGAAAGAACAAGGTGGAAAATTAATTATAGAAGGTGGCGTACTTTCTGGTGAAGGCTATGAAAGTGGCTGTTATGTAAAACCTGCCATTGCAGAAGCACAACCAGAATTTGAAATTGTACAACACGAAACCTTCGCGCCAATTCTATACTTATTAAAATATTCGGGTGATGTACACAATGCCATTGAAATTCAAAATGGCGTTGTACAAGGATTATCATCATCTATTATGACCAATAACTTACGTGAAGCTGAAGCTTTCTTATCGGTTCAAGGATCGGATTGCGGTATTGCTAACGTAAACATTGGAACCTCAGGCGCAGAAATTGGTGGTGCTTTTGGTGGTGAAAAAGAAACCGGTGGCGGCCGCGAATCGGGATCCGACGCTTGGAAAATTTATATGAGACGCCAAACCAATACCATCAACTATACCACAAGTTTACCATTAGCCCAAGGTATTAAGTTTGATTTGTAATCCATTAAAAATACAACTATTAAAAAAGCCATTTTCAATTGAAAATGGCTTTTTCATTATGTGATAGCGCTATAGAATAACATTTTAAAAAACACTGCTATCAAAACTGCTTCACTTCCTTTTCAGTAAATTTCGTGTCTGGATTGCAAATCTCTAAAATCAGTTTTTTGAGTTCCATTTCAAAAGCTTCCAAAGTATCTGTAGAAATAGCATGGTTTTTAGTTCGGCTATGCGATGATGATTTTGTTGCAAACTTTAAGAAATAGTCGCCTTGTAGATTTTTAAAAGAAATAATGCCCGCTTCAATAGCTGATGTTAATGGCTTGGTTTCATTCATCATATAAGCATACGCCAAGATCTGGAAACTTTTGCTGTACTTATCATAATCAAGCGTGATATCTTCCCAATCCACAATTTCGACTTGTCCTTGGTTTACTTTTCCTGTTTTATAATCAATAATCCGCAGTACACCATCAAATTCCTCAATACGATCCACCGTACCTTTTAAACGCACTTCAAAATTAAGCTCTGGAATTGGAACTACGACATCAAATTCTTTCTCCAAATCAATAATTCTTATCTCATGTCCGTCTTTTAGAGCTTCTATTTCTTTATTGATATAATTTAAAATATACCGTTTGGCAACTTCCAGAATAATTAGGTTTTTGCCTTTGGTCATATCGCCTTCTTTATACAACATTTTAAAATGATGCGTTACACGATCGTTAATCAACAGTTTCATTTGTTTTAA
Source organism: Gelidibacter sp. (assembly GCF_035577925.1). Classification (GTDB taxonomy): domain Bacteria; phylum Bacteroidota; class Bacteroidia; order Flavobacteriales; family Flavobacteriaceae; genus Gelidibacter. The sequence goes on from NZ_DATJCY010000208.1 coordinate 11,146, forward strand.
CTCTGATTCCATCAAAAACTGTCCCTTATACGGCGTGTAAAATTCTTCCAACGTTTCATGTATGACACTTCCTAAGGTATTGGCCGCGACGGTTTCTTCTACGTCATCAAAACTTTGAATTTTAAGCACTTTCTGATAATAAAAATCGATCGGATTTCTGATATAACTGGTCAATGAAGATGGCGAAAATCCGCTGGAAGCAATTTCTTGAATACGCTTAATAACCGATTCTGATTTTTCAATCACTTTAGGTGCTTTTTGTGCAATTTCAACTTTTGGAGCAACAATAACATGATTGATATTGTGGAGCTTTTCAATTTGAAGTTGTGTAATAAACCTGCTTTTTTCACCGCCATTTAACACATCTGGCTCTGTATTATAAATGATATAAATGTTTTTTGCACGCTGCATCAATCGATAAAAGTGATAGGTATAAACGGCATCTTTCTCTTTATAGGTTGGCAATCCATTTTCAATCTTAACATCGAAAGGAATGAACGAATTGGTGCTTTTTCCCGCAGGAAGAATCCCTTCATTGACCGATGAAATAATAACCGTTTCAAAATCCAAAACGCGCGATTCCAACATTCCCATGATTTGAAGCCCCTCTAAAGGTTCACCCTGAAAATCCAAAGTTTCACTACTTAACAACTCCTTATACAAATAGTATAAAGTAGTACTATTTTGGATAAGATTATATGTTGTATTATAGTGCTGAAGTTCATTAAAAATTTGACTGAAACGATACAAATATTCGAGGCTTAACAGGTTTTTGGATTTCTCTTTAGTTAAGTGTTCTTTCAAGACTAAAATAAGCTCAGAACATTGCGTAAACGCTTGTTGTGCATCTTTTCCCCATGACTGAAACAATAACAATATAACATCCTGTTTTGGTTTGACCAACGCTGTAATTTGCTCAACCGACAGCGTTACAATATTATTTTTTTGAATATAATTTATAACTTGATTGCTATAATTAAAATCTTCATGAACTAATACCGATTGAATAAAAGAATGCGATAAAATGGCAATCACATCTTTATAATACAATTGGTTGGTGTGGTTTTTTTGAATCTTGAATAGCAGATCAAATAACGACGCCAATGGTACAGATTTAAGAGGAAGTCCCATGGTAACATTAATACCTTCTACTTTTTCTGGAATGGAATTAAGCAAAGGCATTAACAAATTTTCATCACCAAGAACGATGGCTGTCTTTTTAAGATCGAAAGAAGGCAATGCCTCTAGCAACTCGCCAATGTATTTTACTTGACCTATATTTTTTGGAACCGCAATCGTGTTGATGTTTTTTTCCTGTCGATAATGGTCACCAATCCATTTCGGTTTATTTTCTTTGAAAAAGTGCCAATTTTTAAAATGCTGTTTGATGAATAACCCGGCATCATGGATAGGATGTTCCAAAAACGCTGCGTCAATATCCCAATATATATCGGCAAGATTTTGCTGAATGAGCTCTTGTATAATGCGTTCTTCAGCCTTATTTAAAGCATTAAATCCTATAAAAACATGTTGCTTGTTAGGATAAGATGCCATATAAGCGTCCAAACTATTGGCCGCTTGCCGATATACTAAACCTTGATAACCTTTTTTATTTAGGATTAATGCTTCTTTTAATCCATAGTAATATATTTTAAATCGGTTCCAGAAGGCGAGATAGTTTTTGATATACGGCGTTTGCTCTTCAGATAAAGACCAATGGTTGATTTCTTTAATAGCTTTTAAATAATCGAATATATGATCTGCATCGATGAGATACCTATCGATTTCATTAAAATCTTGAATTAGAAGCTGCCCCCATTTAGCAAACTGATCAAACGAATCACGTTCAGTTTCTGGAGTAAGTTCTTGATAAACCTGGTAAAAGCTGAAAAGGAGTTCTGTACTACTGGCATAATACAGTTCTGACAGACTTTCGACAAATTCTTCAATCGAAAGAATTTCAGGAGCAAAAATGGTTTGATCAATAGACTTGGATATAATATCCTTTAAAAAAGTACCCGCTCTTTTACTTGGTAAGATAAAGGTAAGCTGAGAAAGGTCATGGCCTTTGTTTTGGATATCGTCCAGAACTTCTTTTAAAAAACTTGTCATTGTATAAAAATAAAAAACGCCCCGGATATCGGAGCGTTTTTCTAATATTTATTTTTTAAAACTTAGTTTGTAAGTTTTACTTCTACACGTCTGTTGTTTGCTCTACCAGCAGCAGTTTTGTTAGAATCAATTGGATTTTCGATTCCAAAACCTTTAGCAGTCAAACGATCTGAGTCAATGCCGTTAGCAACTAACCAGTCTTTCACAGCGTTAGCTCTTCTTTCTGATAATAATTGGTTAGATCTTGCATTTCCAGTACTATCAGTATAACCTTCCAGTGCGAAAGTAGCTTCTGGGAATTCTTTAAAGATAGCGTTCATTGCATTTAACGTTTGGATAGATTCTTTCTTGAAAGTAGCTTTACCTGTATCAAATAAGATAGTTCTAGCATAGTCATTCAATTGTTTCATTTTCTCAACGTTCGGTTTGTTTTCTGGACAACCGTTGTTTGCAACTGTACCAGGAACATCTGGACATTTGTCATCTTTGTCTAAAACACCGTCACCATCTCTATCTGGCCAAGGACAACCTTTGTTAGCAGCTGGACCAGCTACGTTAGGACACTCATCTAAATGATCAGCAACACCGTCACCGTCAGCATCTGGACAACCTTTAAGAGCTTTCAAACCAGCTACGTTAGGACAATCATCTAAATGATCAGCAACACCGTCACCGTCAGTATCAGGACAACCGTTAAATTCAGCTAAACCTGGAACTTCTGGACAATCGTCTTTAGAATCTTCAATACCATCTCCGTCTGAATCTGGACAGCCATTAAATTCTGCGATACCAGGAACATCTGGACAAGCATCATCTTTATCGTAGATACCATCGCCATCAGTGTCTTTACCACCAAATTTAAGAGCTAAACCAACTGTATGTTGGAAATGTGTAGTTAAGTAATCTTCAAATGCATGTTTGTATGCTGACTGAACAGTTACACCGATGTTTTCAGAGAACCAAAGGTTAAAACCAAGAGTTCCGTTTAATGTACCAGCGCCTATATCGTCAACCCAAGTATAACCACCACCTACTCCTAAGTAAGGCTCGATAACTTTTGAATTTAACAATTGTGCGAAGCTGTATTTTACAGTACCATCTAAACCGTAGTAAGATAGATCATCTACAGGAGTATTACCCATTTTGCTGATTTCGTTGATAGTTCCAGCTGCAGTTAAAGAAAAACCGTCTGATAAATATCTAGAAACTGAAATTGAAGACAGGGATGGTAAAACATTGTAATGATCGCCAAAATTGAAATATTGATCAAAAATTCCACCTTGCCCATCTGCACCTGTTGGGTAGAAATCTACTGCGTTGACACCGATTCCAATCGCCCAAGGGTTATTAGCATCTTGTGCGTTGGTTTTGCTAAAGCTCAAAACAAGCAACATAGCGAAAAATAATCTGCTAAGATTTTTCATATTCTAATTGATTTAATTTTAAAAGTGTTAATCGGGTACAAAAATAAGTTGTTAAACGTTATTAACAAAGACAATTATGGAAAAATATTGAATATCAACTTTAAAAAACAAGTGTTTGGACTGTTTTTAAATAATATCCAATGATTTACCTACCTTGATAAATGCAGCAATGGCTTTATCTAAATGCTCTTTAGTATGTGCCGATGACAATTGTACTCTAATTCTTGCTTTATCTTTAGGAACAACTGGGAAAAAGAACCCAATAACGTAGATTCCTTCTTTAAGGAGCTCATTTGCCATGGTCTGGGACAACTTGGCATCGTACAGCATAACCGGAACAATTGCAGAATCACCATCAACAATGTCAAAGCCAGCCTTTAACATGCCTTCCTTGAAATATTTAGTATTTTCTTCCAACTGATTTCTTAAATGATTATCATTGGATAACATTTCAAATACCTTGATCGAAGCGCCAACAATAGCAGGTGCAAGAGAATTGGAAAATAAATAAGGCCTTGATCTTTGACGCAACATTTGAATGATCTCTTTTTTACCGGTGGTATAACCACCCATTGCGCCACCTAAAGCTTTTCCTAAGGTTCCGGTAATAATGTCGATGCGGCCCATGACTCCTTTTTCCTCTAAAGTACCTCGACCTGTTTCGCCAATAAAACCAGCGGCATGACATTCGTCAATCATCACCATAGCATCATATTTATCAGCTAAATCGCAAATTTTATCCAATGGCGCTACTAAACCATCCATTGAAAAAACCCCATCCGTGACAATAATCTTAAAGCGCGCACCATTGGCATTGGCGTCAATAAGTTGTTTTTCAAGATCTGCCATATCATTATTTTGATAACGGTACCGCGCTGCTTTACACAAGCGAACACCGTCAATAATAGAGGCATGATTCAGTGAATCTGAAATAATAGCGTCCTCAGCATCCAATAAAGGTTCAAACACACCACCATTGGCATCAAAAGCCGCGGCATATAAAATGGTGTCTTCGGTGCCATAAAACTCGGCGATTTTTTGCTCCAAAGTTTTGTGGATATCTTGAGTTCCGCAAATAAATCGGACCGACGACATTCCAAAACCATGTGTATCCATAGCGTCTTTAGCTGCTTGGACAACTTCTGGATGTGACGACAGGCCAAGATAATTATTGGCACAAAAGTTCAGAACAGTTTCTCCAGTATTCAAGGTTATTTCTGCTCCTTGTGGCGAAGTGATAATGCGCTCTTCTTTATAAAGCCCCGCTTCTTTAATGTTTTCGAGTTCTTTTTGTAAGTGTTGTTGTATTTTACCGTACATAATCAATTATTTTTATACAAAGTTAAAGTTCTTTTACCTGAATGTCCTCATTTATATAAACAAGTATTTTTTTGACCACATTAAAACCCATGTCTTCAAGAATACTCTGGTATTGTATAATTTGGTTTTGATGGGAATGATCCTCTGCGCCCGTTTTATAATCTATAATCACGGCATCGCCTTGTTCATTGATCACTATCCGATCTGGTCTAAAAATAAGACCGCCCGAAACCATAATGTCTTTTTCATTATAAACCGTAAGCTCTGGAACAAAATAATCTTTGAGTTGCGCATGACTAACCATCGCATTAATCACCAATTTTAATTCCATACTTTGTTGTTCATTAAGGTCTCCCTTATCTTCAAGCGTTTCAAAAACAAAATCAATATCATCCTTAGTTCTAATTTTTGATAAGATTAAGTGGATTAAATTTCCTTTTTCAATCGCAGTTTCCTGCTCTGTATCCCATAAATAACCTGCATTGGTGACGATTTTTAAATCATGGTTTTCTTTAGCCACCGAAATAAACTGCTTTTGAATTTCGGCATGTTCTATTTTCTTTGTGGGAAGCACACGATTTGTTTGCCCAAGCGTATATGTTCTTTCTAAATCCTGCCACAAACCAACAGCTTTCAGATAATTAATGAATAATCCTGAATATAAGCCCAGTTTTTCATTCTGACCTTTATCCACATCAAATTCAGATAAAATATAAAGTTGTTCAACAGCTCTGGTCAAAACCACGTATAAAAGATTGATGCTATCTAATTCTAATTGTGACCTATAGTTTAAATACTTAGTTTGTCCCAACTCACCAAGGCCTTCCAGATCTTTATTAACCGCAATAAAAACATCCGAAAAACCATTATATAATTCAGGATTTACAGGAAACCACATTTTTGGCGCCAAATCAAAATAAATATTCTGATTGGCATAAGGAAAAATGACCACCGGAAATTCCAGTCCTTTAGACTTATGGATGGTCATAACTTGCACCGCATTATCACCTTGAGGTGCGGCTATAGATAGTTTTTCTTTTTTAATGGTCCAATGGGCCATAAAATTTAAGAATCCAGCATTGTTTTTTAATGAATAATCCAAAACCTCATCTAAAAAAAACTGGATATACGCATTGGGAGTTTTATTTAAATGAAATTGCCTAATCAAACTTTCAACAGCTTCGTAAAATGGAAGTTGTAAAAAGTGATTAAAATCAAAAAACAAATGGTATTGGCTCAGTTTTTTAAACATTATGCCAGCTTCCAAATGAACGAGATGATCAAAAAACAAATGTTTATCTTCCAATTGAAGTTGATGATCGGCCAGATAACTTAAAACCTCAATCTTTAACATGTCATTATAAGGCTGCGATGCCAAAGCGATGATATTGGTCAAAAATTGTACTTCAGGAGAATTTTTAAGCAGCAAGGATTCCGATGAAATAACAGGAATACCTTTAATACTTAAATATTCGGCAATGGCAATACCTTCATTTTTTTTGCGTGTGATGACACACATATCCCGCAATTCGAAGTTGTTTTTCTGCGCTTTGTGTATTACTTCCAAAACTTTTAGGCCATAAACTTCATCTTTTTCGTCTTTTTCAAATTCTAAAAACGAAAGCTCAACCAAGCCTTCACCTTGCAAAAACTGATCTTGATGGCTTGCCTCATAAATTTTCTGATGCGCAATATCTGAAAAAGCAAACGTGGACAAATGCTTAAAAAAACTATTATTGAAACTTACAATAGCTTCCAAACTTCGGTAATTGACCGGCAAATTTTCAACCCTTTGCTTTATGTGAAAAGGGTGGTTCAAATTCGTGTACAAATCGATAAACTGCTCCGCTTTTCCACCACGCCATCTATAAATAGCCTGTTTAGCATCGCCAACCAACATGGCCGAGCCGGTTTCACCTTTTAAATTCTGATTTGAAATAGCATTGTCAATAAGTGGAATTAAGTTTTCCCATTGTTTTGCCGATGTATCCTGAAATTCATCAATAAAATAATGCTTGTATTTTTCTCCAATCCGTTCATAGATAAATGGTGCCGGATGCGATTTTATTTCATTACTGATAATACTGTTGAATTCTGAGATAAGCACTAAATCTTCATCAGTTTTAATATCTTGAAGCGTTTTGTAAATGGCACTTAAAACCGAGAGCGGGGTGATACTTTTGAGAATGTTTTTTAAGAATTTAATCTTTGAAACACCCTCTTTGGTCTGTATAAAAGTTTTCGCAATTATTGGTTGAATGGCCTCGATCGTTGCTGCTTTATGGCCAGTAATACGACCGGGATATAGCGCATTGCCCTCAATTAAATCAAATTGCCATTTAACATTATCATAGTTAGCGTCAAATTGATGCTTAGTCAATTTCAAAAAATATTCGGGTAAGGAACTTCTTGTAAAATCATTATGCTCCAAATCATGCGATTGAATAAGCATAAGCATTTCTTGAGCTTTTTGAAAAATTTCCTCTTCATTCTGCGCAATTTGATTGATAAGTGAGGTTCTTAACGCCTTAAAGTCATCCGGTGATCTATCTTTTAAAGATTCAATAAAAGCCATATCATTTTCATTGATGAGCAATTTTGCAATCTCATTAAAATCATAAGCCACATCCCAACTTTTATCCTCATCGGCCTTTTCAATGGCAAAATCGACCAATATTTTTGTAAGTGCTTTTTCTGTGCCAGCTTTATCGATGAGTTGATCTACGGCTTTTGCAAGTATAGTTCCCGTATCCATTTCCACCTCAAAATTGAGCGGTAATTTCAAATCGTATGCAAAGGTCCGGATCAGTCGATGGTTAAATTTATCAATCGTCGAAATATCAAATGACGCGTAGTTATGAGCGATGGCATTCAATATCGTCTTTGATTTTTTATGCAGATCTTCAGATTGTATTTGAAGTTCAGTAGAAAGTGCTTCAAACATTGGTGTTGGTTTTTCTAAAATATTTGGATCAGAAAATACGATCAACATATCCAAAACCCGTTCCTTCATTTCGGCAACGGCCTTATTGGTAAATGTAAGTGCCAAAATTTCCTTAAATGCAAGTTGGTGATGGGAAGTGAATAAAATTTTTAAATAAGATTTCACCAATGTGAAAGTTTTTCCACTTCCAGCAGAAGCATTATATATTAAAAAAGAAGGAGTCACATTCATGATTTGGTTTTTTACACAAGTTAAAAACTAATGGCGATTTATAAGCTAAATATTTAAAATTTAGATAAAAACATAGTTTTAAAACATACGGATAGCAACGTTAAAATTTTCTTAAGTCTAAACAACCAAGCAGTTTAAATTTTTTAATGCACAGTTTTATACGTAATTTTGGGTACAAAAATTTTTAACATTTAAAAACATAAACACTATGGCTTTCGAATTACCGAAATTAAAATATGCATATGATGCTTTAGAGCCTCATATCGACGCAAGAACAATGGAAATCCATTATACAAAGCATCATCAAGGATACACAACTAATTTAAATGCCGCCATTGATGGCACTGATTTAGCTGGTAAAACTATTGAAAACATTTTAACCAACTTAGATATGGACAATAAAGCCGTTAGAAATAATGGCGGTGGTTTTTATAACCATTCTTTATTCTGGGAAGTTATCAACCCAGAAGGTAAAGGAAGTTTGTCAGGAGAGTTAAAAGATGCCATTGAAGCTGAGTTTAAATCATTTGAGGCATTTAAAGACGCATTCAGTAAAGCAGCAGCTACACAATTTGGTTCTGGCTGGGCTTGGTTATGTGTGCACAAAGGCGGAAAAGTCACAGTTTGCTCAACAGCAAATCAAGACAATCCATTAATGCCAGGAATAGGTTGTGGCGGAACACCAATTTTAGGGTTGGATGTATGGGAACACGCTTATTACTTGAATTACCAAAACAGAAGACCAGACTATATTAATGCATTTTTTAACATCATCAATTGGAATGAAGTTGAAAGACGTTATGCGGAAGCAAAATAAACGTCATCATTAATACTTATAAAAAAAGCAAACCCAAATGGGTTTGCTTTTTTTATTGATACTACTATCGATGCTATCCGTTAAGCTTTATAGCTATGCAAAATTAAAGTACAGAAATTCTCATTTTCATGGGAATTAAAATGAAAAAAGGTGAACGGATGTTCACCTTTTTTGCCCCAAATCTACCATGAACTTAACCTACTTATGTTATGGTGAAGCAAATATAATACGAGCATAATCCATTAGCTAAATAAATTAGATAAACTACCTATAAATTAGGCTGAAAGATATTTTATTGATGATTTTATACTTCTAAACATTTATCACAGGTAAAAACAAGTATTTTTATGGTTCTTCGTGAGAATTTACTAATAATAAACTTCTAAATTAAAAAGGGGCATAAAAAAAGGCAGACGAGTGTCCACCTTTTTTTGCCCCAAATCTACCATGAACTTAACCTACTTATGTTATGGTATCACTAAGGTAGAATGATTTTTAACAACAAATAGTAAAAATTAGATAAAATGTCAAATTATCCGACTAACAGTTGCTTGTGCTCGACAACATCACGAAACATTTAGTTTCTGATTAATAAGCACGTCGGTTATTTCCTTCATAAAAATTGATAAATGCCCGGTTAACAATACGATTGCCTCCTGGTGTAGGATAGATTCCAGTAAAATACCAATCGCCCAAATTTTTTGGACATGCCAAATGTAGATTTTCAATGGTTTGAAAAATGGTTTTGACCTTTGCCTTTACGGTAGAATCGCAAATAAGCTCAGCAATTTTATCCGAAATCTGCTCTGCTTTAAATTGATTGTACAAATCTTTTACAAAATTTCTAACGTCCTTATCTTCAAGATGTATTTGTGCTTTACATTTCTGGTACACCTCTTCTACCATATGATATTTATCGTTTTCCTTCAACAATTCCAATAGTGCTCTAAAGGCAATAAGATCTTCCAATTTTGCCATATCAATCCCATAACAATCCGGATAACGGATTTGAGGGGCAGATGACACAACAACAATCTGCTTTGGATTAAGGCGATCCATCATTTTTATGATACTGTTTTTCAACGTTGTACCACGCACAATACTGTCGTCAATTATCACAAGGTTATCCGTAGGTTTAATCACGCCATAAGTCACGTCATAAACATGGGCAACCAAATCATCTCTACTACTGTCTTCGGTAATAAACGTCCTTAACTTCACATCCTTTATGGCAATCTTTTCAATTCGAGGGCGCTCAGACAAGATATGCGTTATCTTTTCTGCAGATAACTCGCCATTACCTTCTAAAATAGCCTCTGTTTTCTTTTTATTAAGGTGTGCTTCGACAGTTTCAATCATTCCAAAAAATGAGGTTTCTGCCGTGTTTGGAATATAAGAAAAAACTGTATTTTTTGTGTCGTAATCTATGGTCTCCAACACTTTGGGCATGAGCAATTTTCCGAGTTTTTTTCGCTCTTGATAAATTTCTGCATCACTTCCTCTTGAAAAGTAAATCCGTTCAAAAGAACAGGCTTTGCGCTCTAAGGGTGAAACAATCTTCTTTATTGAGGTTGTTCCCGATTTTTTGGTGATAATAGCATGACCTGGTGGTAACTCGTGCACCTCATCAAAATCGACATTAAAAACAGTTTGAATAACAGGGCGCTCAGAAGCAACTACAACAATCTCATCATCTTGATAATAATAAGCTGGTCGGATTCCGGCAGGATCCCTTAAAACAAACGAATCGCCATGTCCCAAAAGCCCAGCTATGGCATAACCGCCATCAAAATCTTTTGCAGAGCGCTTTAATATTTTAGCAACATTAAGGCGGTCAGCGATCAATGGTGAACATTCGTTTTTATTATAACCTTCGTACTTAAGCTGTTTGTATTTTTTGGCAACTGCATCATCCAAAAAATGACCAATTTTCTCCATAATGGTAATCGTATCGGTCTTTTCTTTTGGATGTTGCCCAATTCTGACCAAACCTTCAAACAACTCATTTACATTGGTCATGTTAAAATTTCCGGCTACGATTAAATTTCTGTGCATCCAGTTATTTTGCCTTAAAAACGGATGGACATTTTCTATGCTGTTTTTTCCAAAAGTCCCATAACGCACATGACCCAAAAGCACTTCGCCGATATACGGAATGTTCTTTTTTTGCAAAGCGACATCATCAAGATATTCCGGATTTTCCGTAAATTCTCGATTAATACGCTGGTTCATTTGAGCAAAAATATCCTGAATAGGCTGCTGAGCAATGGACCGCACCCGACTAATATAGCGTTCTCCTGGTGCTGTATCTAATTTAATACTTGCAAAACCAGCACCATCCTGTCCACGATTATGCTGTTTTTCCATCATTAAATACATTTTATTGACGCCATAAAATGCACTGCCATATTTTTGTTTGTAAAAATCTAAAGGCTTTAAAAGTCTTATGAGTGCAATTCCACACTCATGTTTTAACGCATCGCTCATTGGGTATAATTAATTTTAGATTTGCTATTTATATTGTAACGGGATTACTATTTTAATCTTTATACAGATTAACGTGATTAAAAAACGCGCTCCATTTCTGAGCGCGCTTATTTAAACTTATATCAATGGCATTGAATAACATTCAAAAGCATGTTGTTTATAACTATAATTATTTGATGTGTGTTGTATGAACAATTTATAAATATTTTAAATTCGTTTTCGGTTAGTGCAAGAAGTTTCTATATCTAAAAACGTTACATTATAACGGATTCTTTAATACAATATCAAATTGAGTGAGTTGCTTAAATTGATTTAAACGCTGATACACTTCAGCATCTTGCAAGTTTTCCATACGCTCTGTTCCAAATTTCTCAACGCAAAATGAAGCCAAGGTAGAGCCATAAATCACAGCATTTTTCATGTTTTCAAAAGAGTAATCTGCCGTTTTTGCTAAGTATCCCGAAAAACCTCCTGCAAAGGTATCGCCAGCTCCCGTAGGATCAAACACCTCTTTTAATGGCAAAGCCGGCGCAAAAAACACATTTTCATCATGAAACAATAAAGCGCCATGCTCTCCTTTTTTGATGACTACATATTTAGGACCCATTTCATGGATTTTTTGAGCAGCAACCACAAGAGAATACTCTCCAGTTAACTGGCGTGCTTCTTCATCGTTAATGGTAATGACATCTACTCTTTGGATCACTGCTTTCAAATCGTCAAGGGCACAGTCCATCCAAAAATTCATCGTATCCAAAACAACCATTTTAGGTTTTTTGTCCATTTGTTCCAAAACACTCATTTGTACCAACGGATGCAAATTACCCAACATAACTACTTCTGCATCTCTATAATTATGAGGAACCACAGGATTAAAATCGGCAAGGACATTAAGCTCAGTAGCCAACGTATCGCGCGTGTTCATATCATTACGGTATTTACCACTCCAAAAAAAGGTTTTGCCTTCTTTTACGATTTCAACTCCCGAAATATCAATGTTTTTATCGGCCAATAAATCCAAATACTTCTCAGGGAAATCACCACCTACAATAGAAACAACTGCAGCATCAACATTAAATTGTGAAGCAGCCAAACCAATAAAGGTGGCGGCACCACCCAAAATTTTATCTGTTTTTCCAAAAGGTGTTTCAATGGCATCAAAAGCCACTGTACCTACAATTACTAATTTGCTCATTGTAAAGTTTCAAAATTTGCTGCAAAGATAGGATATTTTGCACACGAAATGATGAATGTTTAATGATATAAAATTCCAAAATGATTATTATTTCCTCCCAAAATCCGCAGGTATCTCACCCCAGGCTTTGGTTTCCCATTTCACAATTGTGGTTGTATAACTATTCGTTTTGAGCCAATTGACGGCTCGATCCACCAATTCAAACAGTTTTTCGTTCTTTTCATTTCGTGGTAGTTTTGTGTTACAGGCTTTCTTTCTAACCCAGCTCATCGCAATTTTGGAGTCGGTGTACATGATGCGCGAGCTGTTATGTTTTTTTAGAAATGCCAAACCGTGCACAAGTGCCAAAAACTCACCTATATTATTAGTCCCTTCCGGGAACGGTCCTTGAATGAAGAGTTGCTTTTTGGTTTTAGTGTCCACACCTCTATACTCCATAATCCCCGGGTTGCCGCTCGACGCGGCATCGACGGCAATGGAATTGTAATTGGGCTGGCCTATTTTTTTGAGTTCTATTTCGGTCAAATCACTTTTAAAACTTTTCGCTTTACCTATATAATCCCAATAATTGCCATGTAATGCTTTTTTAGCAGCGTCAAAAGTGTCAAACGATTTATATTGTGCACCTTGGTAATCTTTGATCTGGGCTTTGCAATCGTCCCATTTTTCAAAGACGCCAGTCTTGTGGCCTTTCCAGACGGTGTAATATTTTTTCTTTTTTTTGGACATACCTACATTCTCGCGAAAGCGGGAATCTCATAATTTTGAATTCATATTATTTCAATTGAAACTTCTCGACTTCACTATTGTGGTTGAGATAATAATATTTTTTCAACTACTTTCGGAAAGTGCTCCATTTCCAGTTCGTGAATTTTAGAAGCAACAGTTTCAGAAGTATCTGATGGTGTTACATCACATTTCGCCTGAAAAATAACGGCTCCTTCATCATAATGCTCATTGACATAATGGATGGTAATTCCAGTTTCAACCTCTTTATTGGCCACAACAGCTTCGTGCACAAAATTGCCATACATCCCTTTTCCACCATACTTTGGAAGTAATGCCGGATGGATGTTAATCACCTTGTTTGGAAATTGATGAAGTATATTTTCAGGAAATTTCCATAAAAAACCGGCCAACACAATCAGATCGGGCTGTGCAGCTTTTAAAATATCAAGAACATCTTGGCGCTCATAAATAGCAATTCTATTAAAAGAAAGTGCGCTTACCTTTAAAATTTTGCACCGATCCAAAACTTTTGCCTGCGGATTATTGGTCAATACCAAAACCACAGATCCAATAGGACTCTCATTAAAATATTTGATCAGATTTTCAGCATTCGTACCACTTCCTGATGCAAAAACCACTATACGTTTCATTTAACTCTCTTGTTTATATACAATTCATGGCCTTATTATATACAATGTGACTTTCAAATTTGAGCAAATCAAAAAAATCACTCTGAAAATTCCCAAATCTCATTTCAATTATAGATATTAGCCCCGATTTGAAAACAAAAAAAAGAATAATAATTAACATTTGGGAGGTAAAAAAGAAATACTTCATTCTATTTTCACTAATTTAGGAACACATTCTAGCATATTATAGAAATAAGAATGGGTTTTAGAATAAAGTTTTTTATTTTTGCCAATTAATAAAACTTAAAATTAAAAGATTATGTCAGACATTGCATCAAGAGTAAAAGCGATTATAGTAGACAAACTAGGTGTTGACGAGAACGAAGTTGTCACTGAAGCAAGCTTCACAAACGATTTAGGAGCAGATTCATTGGATACTGTAGAATTGATCATGGAATTCGAAAAAGAATTTGATATCCAAATTCCAGATGACCAAGCAGAAAACATTGCTACAGTTGGTCAAGCTATCTCTTATATAGAAGCAGCAAAATAAGCAGCAAACTTTATGGAATTAAAGCGAGTTGTAGTTACTGGGTTAGGTGCTCTTACACCAATCGGGAATACCAAAGATGAATATTGGGAAGCCTTGGTTAATGGTAAAAGTGGTGCTGCGCCTATAACTTATTTTGATGCTGAAAAGTTCAAGACCAAATTTGCATGCGAATTAAAAAACTTTGACCCTACAGAATTTATTGACAGAAAGCTGGTCAACCGCATGGATCGATTTACGCAATATGCTATGGTAGCTTCCGATGAAGCGATAGCGGATGCCAAGTTAGATCTTAACGTTGTTGACAAACTTCGAGTTGGTGTCATTTGGGGCGCAGGTATTGGAGGGTTGGAAACTTTTCAAAACGAAGTTCTTAATTTTGCCGCAGGTGACGGAACTCCGCGATTCAATCCTTTCTTTATTCCAAAGATGATTGCAGATATAGCTCCAGGTAACATCTCCATCAAACATGGATTTATGGGACCTAACTATACTACGGTTTCGGCCTGTGCATCGGCTGCCAATGCAATGATAGATGCTCTAAACTATATTCGTTTGGGGTATTGTGATGTTATTGTAACAGGCGGTAGCGAGGCTGCAGTTACCAAAGCAGGAATGGGAGGCTTTAATGCCATGCATGCCTTATCGACCAGAAATGAAAGCCCAGAAACGGCTTCTCGACCTTTTGACGCAACCCGAGATGGGTTTGTCTTGGGAGAAGGTGCCGGCGCTATCATTCTTGAAGAATATGAGCACGCAAAACAAAGAGGTGCTAAAATATATGCTGAAGTAGTAGGAGGTGGATTATCTTCTGACGCTTATCATATGACCGCACCACATCCTGATGGAATAGGAGTGATTGCCGTAATGAAAAATTGTTTGGAAAATGCCGGATTGAAACCTGAAGATGTTGATCATATCAACACGCATGGGACATCCACACCTTTAGGTGACGTTGCCGAACTCAAAGCTATTACGGAGGTTTTTGGTGACCATGCCAAAAACATCAATATCAATTCAACAAAATCGATGACAGGACATTTATTGGGTGCCGCAGGTGCCGTTGAAGCTATTGCCTCCATTTTGGCAATGGAACACGGAATTGTGCCCCCAACCATAAACCACACGGTTGTTGATGAAAATATTGATCCGCAGTTAAACCTTACACTTAATAAGGCTCAAAAGAGAAATATTAAAGTAGCCATGAGTAATACCTTTGGATTTGGCGGTCATAACGCCTGTGTATTATTCAGAAAATTAGACTAAATCCCGAATGAATTACATTCGCAACATACTAAATTCCCGTTCTAAAAATGACGGGAATTTTTTTTTAGAAATCCAGAAAATCATTGGCTTTAAGCCCAAGGACAAGACCCTTTATACCAAAGCTTTTACGCACCGTTCTATGAATATGAAGGACAAAAATGGAATGGTCCTTAACTACGAGCGACTTGAATTTATTGGCGATGCGATGCTCGGTGCCGTTATAGCTGCTTATCTTTATGACGAAGTTCCAGAAGGCGACGAAGGCTATCTAACAAAAATGCGCTCTAAAGTGGTCAGCAGGGAACATCTTAACGAATTGGGCAAAGAGCTTAAACTCATCGATTTTGTACAATCAAAAATCCCAAAAAGCAACTTTGGAAATAACATCCATGGCAATCTATTTGAAGCCTTGGTTGGTGCCGTCTTCCTGGATAAAGGCTATAAAGAATGTAAAAAGTTCATTCACAAGAACGTCATTAATGAACATATTGATATCGAAACGCTCGAAGGAAAAGTTATCAGTTATAAAAGCTTATTGATTGAATGGTGCCAGAAAGAAAAAAGTACTTTTGACTATAACGTTTATGAAGACACCGGTAATGACAACATCAAACATTTTTCTGTTAAGCTCTCCATAAACGGGAAAGTAGTTGCAAAAGGCCGTGCAACCTCTAAAAAGAAAGCCGAAGAGAAAGCTTCAAAACGCGCTTTTTTTGTTTTTCAAAACAAAATAAACAAAGCACTTAAAGAATAGATTTCTTCCGATTGTTAAAAGTTACCAACTACAACGATTTCGACCAACTTCTCTGTTAAGAATAATCAAAACTTCATATTATACTTGGGATAAAGTGGTATATTTACATCTTACGTTAGTTTCAATATGGCGTTACATAAACTACTTGTAGATGATTTCTACGACACCTCGTACTCGCTTTTTGCCATACATTGCAGGTTGGAAGATTACCGATTGGCCTACTTGCTCAATAAATATTTAAAATTAAACCTCTCGCGCCTCCCTCAAGATTTAGATTATAAATATTTTGCGGCAACCTATTCAATATATGAATGGCATGACGAAGACCACTTTACAACGTGGAACATGATATCAAACGTTTGTAAAAAAGAAGAAGACGGCCTACAAAGTTCGGGATCACTATTTTCATCCAATGAAAAAATCCTGAAAACCTACCATCTATTGCCAGAACTTAAAAACGTAGATTATTTAATAAAAATATCCAATGATGACCGCTATTTTGACGACAAGGATATCATTGAAAAAATACAAACTATACCACAAGTTATAACAACTTACGTTATTGATGTGGACCAACTAAAATCTAAAGAAAATTTAATTTTTTGATTAATGCAAAAACGAAAAAAAACAAAAATAGTAGCCACTCTGGGACCAGCAACAAGTACAAAAGCCATATTAAAAGGAATGCTTGATGAAGGTGTTGACGTTTTTAGAATCAACTTTTCCCATGCCGATTATGCCGATGTGGAAGAACGCATCAATATGATACGTGAACTGAATGATGAATTTGGATATAATGTAGCAATTTTAGCCGATTTACAAGGCCCTAAACTACGTGTGGGCGTTATGAAAGGCGAAGTTTTTGTGAATGAAGGTGATGAAATAATATTTGCTACAGGAAAAAAATTTGAAGGCACAAAAGAACGTGTCTATATGACCTATGACAAATTTCCGCAAGATGCCAAACCGGGCGAACGCATTCTGCTCGACGACGGAAAATTAATTTTTGAAGTCGTTTCTACCAATAAAAAATCTGAAGTTAAAGCTCGCGTTATTCAAGGTGGACCTCTAAAATCTAAAAAAGGTGTTAACTTGCCAAATACCAATATTTCGCAACCAGCCTTAACAGAAAAGGATATTGAAGATGCCATTTTTGCCATTAAAATGAAAGTAGATTGGATGGCCCTGTCTTTTGTTCGACATGCTGAAGATTTAATTCAACTCGAAGAACTGATCAAAGAACACAGCGATCATAAAATTCCGATTATTGCCAAAATTGAAAAGCCAGAAGCCGTAGAAAACATTGATAAAATCGTTGCTTATTGTGATGGATTAATGGTTGCACGAGGCGATTTGGGCGTTGAAATTCCAGCAGAAGAAGTGCCGCTAATTCAAAAGCAATTGGTTTTAAGAGCAAAACGCGCACGTATTCCTGTAATTATTGCCACTCAAATGATGGAAACCATGATTTCTAGTTTGACTCCAACACGTGCCGAAGTGAATGACGTAGCCAACTCCGTTATGGATGGTGCCGATGCCGTTATGCTTTCAGGCGAAACTTCTGTTGGTCAATATCCAGTACAAGTTATCCGCCAGATGAGTAATATCATTAAAAGTGTGGAAGATTCGCCATTGATTAAAGTACCGCAATCACCACCACATATTAGAACCAAACGCTATATCACAAAATCTATTTGCTATCACGCCGCCAATATGGCCAACGAAATCAATGCCAAAGCTATTTCAACCTTAACCAATAGTGGTTATACGGCCTTTCAAATTTCGGCATGGCGACCAAGTTCACATATTTTAGTGTTTACGTCCAATCATCGTATTTTAACACAACTCAATCTACTTTGGGGCGTTAAAGCATTTTTCTACGACAAGTTTGTAAGTACAGACGAAACCATTGAAGATGTAAACGCCATAGCTTGTAAACAAGGATATTTGGAACAAGGCGATATGTTGATCAGCTTAGCAGCTATGCCTATTCAAGAAAAAGGAATGGTCAATACGCTAAGAATTACGGAAATCACAAATAATTGTAATTCTTAATATTCAGAAGCTCATTAGCAATTGATATATAAAACCTCAAATTCCAGATGTGACTTTGAGGTTTTTTTATTACTTGCATCTAAAATAGAATTATTCAACTTTCTGGCTAAAACTTAAACTTCAATTGCACGTTCACACTCTTTTCAACCTTAGTCTTCGGTTTAGAAATTACATCATCCGTATTTAAGTTAGATAAAGAAATTCCTAGTAGCCTAACCGAATTGCTCATTTTTTCTTGATACAGCAAATCTTTGGCAGTTTCTAGAATAATGTCCTTATCACTCACAAAATAGGGCAAGGTTTTACTTCTGGTTTGCAATGTAAAATCACTATAACGTATTTTTAAGGTCACTGTTTTGCCAGCCACTTTGGAGTAATTTAAACGCTTTGCAACTTCTTTGGCTATTTTATCCAATTTATCAAGCATAAAAATTTCACTCGATAAGTTTTCACTAAAAGTACGTTCGGCAGCCAACGATTTTCGGATTCGGTTAGGTTTTACTTCACTATTGTGAATTCCTCGTACAAGATGGTAATAGTAATTTCCTGATTTTCCAAAATGCATTTCAAGGTATTCCAACGATTTAGATTTCAAATCTCTACCTTCAAAAATTCCGAGTTGGTACATTTTTTCTGCGGTAACTTTTCCTACGCCATAAAATTTACGAACGTCCAATCCTTCCAAAAACTCTAAGACATCTTCGGGATTAACCGTTTTTTGACCATTGGGTTTATTATAATCACTGGCAATTTTTGCCACAAACTTATTAACCGATATACCAGCCGAAGCGGTAAGTCCAACTTCTTTAAAAATACGCTCTCGGATTTCTTGAGCAATCAAAGATGCACTCGGATTTCCCTTTTTGTTTTCAGTGACATCCAAATAAGCTTCATCCAAGGACAACGGTTCGACCAAATCTGTATAATCAAAAAAAATAGCTCTAATTTGATTTGAAATTTCCTTATACCGATCAAAACGTAGCGGAACAAAAATCAAATCTGGACAGTTTCGCTTGGCTTGAATACCACTCATCGCACTACGCACACCAAATTGTCGTGCTTCATAACTTGCCGCCGATACCACGCCACGTTTTTCATTACCACCCACAGCCAGAGGTTTACCTTTCAATTCAGGATGGTCCATCTGTTCAACCGATGCGTAAAACGCATCCATATCTACATGAATGATTTTTCTTATTGGTAAATCGACTGGCATACCGTAAATTTATAACATCTAATTGAAACAAAATTTAAAAAACATGGCAAAATCCGCGATCATTTTGGGCGCCACAGGACACACGGGACATCTGTTGTTAAAACTGCTTTTAGACGATGACCGCTATGACTCCATTATTGTTTTTGGCAGAAATAGTTGCGCCATCGAACACCCAAAATTAACGGAATATATTATTGATTTGTTTGAATTAGAGCATTATGCCAATAAATTTGTAGCCGATGAAGTGTATTGTTGTATAGGAACTACAAAGGCTAAAACGGCAGATAAACAGATCTATGAGAAAATAGATTATGGAATTCCCGTAGCTGCTGCAAAACTCTGTAAAGCAAACCAAATTAAAACTTTTTTGGTCATTTCGGCATTAGGAGCAAAAGAGAAAAGCAAGATTTTTTATAACCACATTAAAGGTAAAATGGAAAATGCGGTCTTGGCCCAACACATTGAACACACCTATATTTTACAACCTTCATTAATTATAGGCAAACGCGAGGAATTTAGATTTGGAGAATATGCATTTGGTGTCATTATGACGCTTTTTAAACCTATATTAAGCATTGGTGAACTTAAGCGCTATAAGCCAATTCATCCGCAAGCAATAGCAAACTGCATGGTTTGGCTAGCCAACAACAACAACTACGGATCACAACGGATTAAATCAAAGAAAATACGCGAATTAGGTGGATAAATTAATTGAAATAGAACGTAAGTTTTTAGTGCTTTCTGAAGCTTTTAAATCTGAAGCTTTTAATAAAACACATATTGTTCAAGGTTTTCTAAATTCGGACAAAGATCGGATTGTAAGAATCAGAATTACTGATAATGAAGGTTTTTTAACCATAAAGGGCAAGCCTTCTGACGATGGGTTATCACGTTTTGAATGGGAACATAAGATATCAAAACCAGATGCCGAAGCACTTTTAAAATTGTGCGAAGAAGGTGTCATTGACAAAATACGTTATGACATCCAATCGGGAAAGCATGTTTTTGAAGTGGACGAATTTTTTGGAGACAACACTGGTCTTATTGTGGCCGAAGTTGAATTGGACGATGCATCAGAAGTTTTCAAAAAACCAGAATGGCTGGGCGAAGAAGTAACCGGCCAACTCAAATATTACAATTCACAATTATCAAAACATCCTTACAAAAACTGGTAAGAATTACTAAAAATTTTCAAAAACAAAAAAGCCACTAAACGTTTGAATAGTAGCTTTGATAAATATTGTAGTTTTTTAAATTTTAATCGAAAAAGTTCATCTTAAGATTATTCAACAGAAAACGCTTCTACAGTTTTCATGTCTTTAACGGTATAAGTATCTCCTCCAACCGATTCTACAGTCGTTTCAAGTGCCAATGGAGTTACTTTATCACTATCGTATTCTACCATAGCCAAATGTCTATCAAAATCAACGACAACCGTTTTTACACCTTCCATTTTAGCTAATTTTTTTTCAATAGTCTTGGCGCATCCCATTTCGCAGGTCATGCCATCAATACCAAATTCAACTTTGGCATAAATCGCACTTGGATCTAATTGTTTTTCTGATACTGTTGTTGGCTGAGCCATGTCAACAGTTATAATTTCTGGTTGCACCTCATTTTTACAACTTCCCAGAAAAAATAGAATAACTGTAAATAACGCGAACGTTTTTAATGTTTTCATAAGTTAATGTGTTAAAAATCAAAAAGGGATTCTGATCTTTTATATGGATTTAAACAACAAATTTAAGAAATATTCACCTGGATAAGAACTACAATTGGTATAAAATCTATGCAAGCTTTAAAATGAATCTTAAGAAATTAAACTTTTTTAGCGATTTTCAGGATTCAGCCATATCAATAAAAAAAGCCCGAAGCATAAAACTTCGAGCTTTTAGATGAAAAATTTTAATATAGAATTTTAGTTAAAATCAGCTTCGGTAACACCTTCGTTAACCTTTACATTGGTCACGTTCATTTGAATGACTTGTGGTCCCGAAGTTGTTGACAAACTATATGGGAACAAAATATCTTTCACCGGAGAATAGTTTCCAAAATCTTGTACCGATGTAAACGATTGGCCTTGCATTTCAGTAGTAGATTCTATCCTCACCAACAATCCTGATTGTACATCATAATAACGGTAAGAATCATTGCCTAATGCCGTTACTTTAATCTTGTAGGCATCACTACCGTTAATACCTACAACGCTTTCAAGAGTTAACGAAAACGGCTCATAATAAAGCTCTGGGAATACTGATTTTTCTTCCTTCTGATTTGCAATCTGCTCATCTGTAAATGGCAGCTTAGCACCTTGTTGCTCCATGTAGCCTGTGGTGCCATTAAACTTTTGTTTCATGACCACACCCATACCTTCAATAGACATTTCTACAGATGTTTTGTTTGGCAACATAGCTTTTATTTCTCCTGTAGGAGAAAAAGGCATGCCTTCAATGGTCACGTTGGCCGTTGTCCAAACTGTTTTCACAGCTTTTGCTTTTTCTTTACCGCCAATAGCTTTTAAGTAAGAATCCATAACTGTTTGAACGGTTGCACCTGCTGGAATGGGTTTTGAAAACTCAGGTTTAGAAGTAGGATTTGCATAAGCATCGAAATATAAAATTGGAATGCCTGTTTTTTCGAGATTTTCTAACACATCAGCACCTTTACCAACAACAACGATACGCGCATTTTCTGGTTTGAAATATTTATTGGCCACACGATTTATATCTTCGGCAGTCACTGCATTTATTTTTTGCAAAAAGGTTTCGTAAAAATCTTTAGGTAAATCATTCAGTTTAATATTTAGAGCATAACGGGCAATCGTTTGAGGGTTTTCAAGGGCCAATACAAAATCGCCAACATATTTAGCTTTGGCATTTTTAAGATCCTCGGCACTTACAAGTTCTGATTTTATGCGGTTGATCTCTTTTAAAGTTTGAACCACTGAACTATCCGTAACCATATTTCTTACCGAAGCCCCCGCAGAAAAACGAGCAATATACTTATCAGCAGATACACTAGATCCCGCACCATATGTATAACCATGTTTTTCGCGCAAGTTCATGTTTAAGTAACTGCTAAAGCCGCCACCTAAAATTCTGTTGGCCATCAATACGGCGTGATAATCTGGGTCATTCATTTTTAGATTGACATTGTTGGTCAATGAAATGTTGGATTGCACGGCATTTGGCATGTCCACAAAATTAATTTGTGTGTATTGTGCATTGGGCACGGCATCAGGTACAGAAGTCGCTATTTCTACCGATTTTTTCCAGTTGCCAAAATATTTTTCAATTTGGGATTTGACTTTATCAAAATTTACATCGCCCACTACAACTAAATAAGCATGGTTAGGATTAAAGCTTTTTTCATAAAAAGCTGCAACATCACCAAAATTGATATTATTGATAGTTTCATTGGTAATAAATTCACCATAAGGATGTTTTGCTCCATAAGATAAAGCATCGCCTACTCGTCGTGCTACGGCATCAACACTTTTTTCTTGTGATTTCAAACCTTCAATAAGGCGTTCTCTTTCCTTGTTGAACTCCTCTTCAACCAATAATGGATGGATTGCAGCGTCGGCCATCAATTCCAAAATACGATCAGAATATTGAGAAAGTGCACTAGCAAAAGCACCTGATGAACTGAAGTTTAGACGCGCACCCATAAAATCAATCTCTTCATTAAATGCTTCCTTTGAGATAGATGTCGTACCGTTGCCCAGCATTGAACCTACCAAACTTGAAATCCCCGCTTTGGCACCTTCGGTTTCTGGCGTATTGTCGATAGTTAAACTAAAAGAAACTCTTGGCAATTTATGGTTTTCAACAACCAATACTTGCATCCCGTTATTAAGGGTAAACTCTTTGGGCGATTTTAAATCGATCTTTGGAGCAGGTCCAGGCTGTGGTTGTTTAGAGCGGTCTATTTGTGCCTGAGCAGAAAAAGCCAGAAAAAACACCATTAAGAACGCTGATAAATAAGTTTTCATATGATATATTTTTTGTTTTATGAATTTTAATTATTGTTTATCCTTGCTTGGAAGGTATTCAAGTTCAAGACGTTGGTTTTTGCTTAAATATTTTTTAGCAACATCTCTAATTTCTTCTCTTGTAATGGTACGGTAAATTTCAATTTCAGAATTGATAAGATTTACATCACCTTTAAGCAAATAGTTGGTTGCCAAGTTTTCGGCAATTCCCGAAATACTTGCGTTGGAACTTACGTATTGATTTTCAAATTGATTTTTAAGTTTTTGATAATCTCTTTCTGAAATCAATTCATTTTGGATTTTGACAATCTCCTCATCCATTTCATCAATTAAAGTGTTCAATGAAACATCACCAAGAGGTAGCGCTAAAATGGCAAATATATTGTAGTCCACTTGGCCAAGATTAATGGCTTGGGCTTGTAGCGCCATTTTTTTCTCATCCACCAATTTTTTGTAAAGCACAGAGCTCTTTCCACCACTTAAATAACTAGAGATCATATCTAAAACATACGATTCACGGGTCTTAAATCCTGGTGTACGGTACGCAGTTATGATGGCCGGAATTTGAATATTATCATCATAATATTTAGCTTTTATCGTTTCGGTTATCGGAACCTCATTGCCAAAATTTCTAACAGGTTTCTTACCTTTTGCAATAGGGCCAAAATAATCTTTTACCATCTTTTTGGTCTTCGCTTTGTCAATATCGCCAGCAATCACTAATACGGCATTACTTGGCACATAATATTTTTTGAAATAGGCCTGAAACTCTTCTAATGTAGCAGCATCCAAGTCTTCCATTTCACCAATCAATTTTTCTTTGTAAGGATGCACTTTAAATAAGTTTTCACCGATTGCGGAAAGGAATCCACCATATGGCGCGTTGTCCATACGCAATCTTTTTTCTTCCTTAACTACTTCGTTCTGCGTTTCTACACCAATTTGATTTATAATAGGGTGCATTAAACGTTCAGATTCCATCCATAATCCCAATTCTAAATTATTAGAAGGAAACACTTCAAAATAATAGGTTCTATCCTGAGAGGTGTTGGCGTTATTTGATCCTCCGTTTGAAGAAACAATAGTAAACCATTCACCACGGCCAATGTTTTGTGTGCCTTCAAATAAAAGATGTTCAAAAAAGTGGGCAAAACCAGTTCGGTTAGGCTCATAATCCTTTCCTCCAACATCATACATGACAGAGGTAATTACTACGGGAGCTGAATTGTCTTGATGAAGAATGACGTGAAGGCCATTATCTAAATCGAATTCCTCAAATTCAACCTGTTGTGCAGTGGCAAATACGCCAAAAAGCAACAAAGAGGCTAAAGAGAATAAGCGTTTTTTCATTGTGTGTTATTTTAAGAATTAATTAATGTTTACTATAAGTAGTTTTATATGGGTATATGTTACAACCACTTGTAAAAATAAGGAATGATTGTGCCAAAATTCGGAATGAGTCAATAATAAGTATCAAAAAACACTATAATTACTGTTTTTTTTACGAATTTTAAGTGATTAATACTTAAAATCTCAAAAGTCATGAACAGATCCTTGTCAGTTGCAATAAAATATGGGCTTATTATTACAGTTAGTTTAATTGCCTATTTCTTGATTTTAAGAGCATTTAACTTACACAACAATATCTGGCTTCGAATTGCCAATGGATTTTTTATGGCAGCGGGTATTTACTATGCCATAAAAAATTATAAATATAAGTACAATGCTACTTTTACGTATGTAGATGGTTTTAAAACAGGATTGCTCACTGGTTTTATTGCTACAGGATTCTTTGCTCTTTTTATGGCCATCTACATGTTCCATCTTGATAAGGAATTTGCCCACAACATAGTGAAACATTTTTTTAATAGTGGTGATCAAGGCGGTGCTTTGTTAATTCTGATCATCATAATGGAAGGGCTTTCATCAACGGCGATATTGACTTTGACATTCATGCAAGTTTTTAAGAAAAGCGATCATATTGGCCAGCAAGAGCATTTAATTGATAATGATCCCAAAGCGAAATCGTAGATAATTTTCGTTTATTTGTAGTTCAATTTTAGATTTTGAATCCAAGCATTCTACATTTTGGAATTATATTATCCAATTCAGTCAACAAAACAACCTTTATAAATACTATTTTATCAGGTGAAAGCAAAGGCGCTTTAAGTGTTTTTAACAATCAAAAAGGTCTTCTTTTTTCTGATTTTTCAATAGCACAACTTATTGAAAAAGAACATCGACACCATACTATCGAAATTTCAACATCTGAAAACCGGCCATTGCAAACCTTTTCTTCTGGCGAACGACGAAAAATGATGTTGGACTATTGCTTGGCACAAAATCCTGATTTCATTATTTTGGACAATCTATTTGATCACTTGGACCAACCGTCACGCAAAGAATTAAAAGTGCGACTTATGGAATTATCAGCGTCTGTTTCGATCATTCAGTTGTCAAATCGCGAAGACCAACTCCTTCCTTTTATTAACAATACGCGATCTATTAATGATGCCTATTTTAACATTTCTGAAATCAACAAATCCACCAAAATCCAGACTAATCAAACATTAGACAACTTCCCAAGTTCATTGTTATCTTTTGATAAAACTTATGAGTATATCGTAAAATTTGAAAACGTAAACGTGTCTTACAACGATCAACCTATTGTAAAAAATATTGATTGGGAAATTAAGCCTGGAGAATTTTGGCAACTGATCGGTCCAAACGGATCAGGAAAAAGCACTTTATTAAGTTTGATTACGGGCGAAAATCCAAAAGCATATGGTCAAAACATTTTAATTTTTGATTGGAAAAAAGGAAGTGGCGAAAGCATTTGGGATATAAAAAAAAATATTGGCCATTTTTCGACCAACTTGGCGGAACTCTTCAAACGAAACCACACCGTAGAACAGATGGTTTTATCAGGTTTTTTTGATTCGGTAGGTTTGTATGAAAAACCAAGCGGATTGCAACAACAAAAAGCTTTACAGTGGTTGGAGGTCGTTAATATGTCGCATTTAAAAAACGTCTATTTTAACCGATTATCATTAGGCCAACAGCGTTTAATATTGATTGTAAGAGCTTTAATAAAACAACCTCCTTTATTGATTTTGGATGAACCCTTTGAAGGGCTCGATACGGAAAACACCAATTTAGTAGCACAATTAGTGAACACTTTAATAAAAAAAACGGCAATTACAGTGATTTACGTATCGCATACCATCGAGAAAGCCTTAGAGCCTTCCCATATTTATGAATTGACTCCTCATAAAAATGGATCGGTTGGATCCAAAATATGAAGTTATTGTCATAAAATTTTTATTCAAATTAAAAAAACAAGACCATTTTTCTAAAATGTAATTGATTTGATAAGTCCTTATATCACCATTTTTGCTGTAATATTCAGTTCAATAGGCAAAAAACGTTTGTAGATTAATTATTTAGGTGTATATTTGCACCCATTTTATAATAAAAATTAACTAATTTTAAACGTTACGCTATGTACGCAATTGTAGAGATAGCAGGGCAACAATTCAAAGTTGAAAAAGACCAGAAAGTGTTTGTTCACCGTTTAGCAACAGAAGAAGGAAAGACTGTGTCTTTTGATAATGTTCTTTTGATTGGTGATGGTAACAATATTACTGTAGGCGCCCCAGCTATAGACGGAGCTCAAGTAGGAGCAAAAGTCTTAAGTCATCTTAAAGGTGATAAAGTAATTGTTTTCAAAAAGAAAAGACGTAAAGGTTACCGTGTTAAAAACGGACACCGTCAAGCTCTTACCGAAATTCTTATTGAAAGCATTGTAGCTTCAGGAGCTGCAAAATCTGACAAACCAGCTAAAGCTGAAAAAGCTAAGCCAGCAAAAGCTGAAAAGGCTGCTCCAAAAAAATCAGCAGTAAAAGCTGATGATTTGACAAAAATCGAAGGTGCAGGTCCAAAAGCAGCAGAAGCATTGGTAGCAGCAGGTATTGATACGTTTGCTAAAGTAGCAGCAACAAGTGCTGAAGCTTTAAAAACGATCTTAACTGACGCAAGTTCAAGACTAGCACACATTGCAACCGATACTTGGCCAGAACAAGCTCAATTAGCTGCAGATGGCAAGTGGGATGAGTTAAAAGTATTACAAGAAAAATTAGACGGTGGGATTGAAAAATAATTTCGAATCCATTAAAGTATAACAATATAAAACCTTAAGACAATGGCTCATAAAAAAGGAGTTGGTAGTTCTAAAAACGGTAGAGAATCAGAATCGAAACGCCTTGGTGTTAAGATTTTTGGTGGACAAGCTGCTGTGGCCGGAAATATCATTGTAAGACAAAGAGGCTATACACACCACCCAGGTGAGAATGTGTATGGTGGAAGAGACCATACTTTGCATGCACAAGTTGATGGTATCGTGAAATTCACAAAGAAAAAAGACAACAAGTCTTATGTATCAATTGAACCGTTTACCGTTTAATTTTTACAATTTCTTACAACATAAAAAACCCTTTCTGCTATCAGAAAGGGTTTTTTGGTTTTTATTTATACAAAAACCTAACAAGCTAGGTCTTACTTATATAATTTCCATCTTCTTCAATAAGAAACTGGCATTCATATTTTTACAAACTCCCGTTTTGAAGGTATAATCAAAGTAAAGTTCATCGTTGATAATCTCGGCATCAAAATAGTAATTTTTCACTTGATCGAGTTCATTCTCAATTTCGCACAAACTCAAATCGTGTGTGGCAATAATTCCAGTGGCATTTGAAGCTACCAGTTTTTCAACAAATTTACGAGAACCTATAGCTTTGTCCGTACTGTTGGTACCTTTTAAGATTTCATCCAAAATAATAAAATAAGGTTCTTTTTGAATCGCGTCAACAATGAACTTTAATCGCGTCAACTCCGAAAAGAAATACGAACTATCATCTGTCAATGAATCGCTGGTACGCATGCTTGTAATGAGTTTTACGGGCGAATAGCTGCTTGATTCAGCACAAACCGGCAGTCCAACATTGGCCATAACAATATGAATGGAAACCGTTCTTAAAAACGTACTTTTCCCAGCCATATTTGCACCTGTTATAATAAAAAATTGTTTGTTACTGATGACAAAATCGTTGTCCACTCGCTTTTTGACTTTTAATAAGGGATGTCCCAGTTTTTTTGCTTTGATCACCTCATCATCATTAGTAATCGTTGGATAAACATAATGCGGATGATTAAAAGCGTAATTTGCCAAACTGTTATAAGCATCAAAAAAAGAAACGACTTCAAACCAATCTTCTACTTTATCGCCATAATCCTTAATCCATTGTTCAACCTTATAACTATTTTTTAAGTCGGTTAAAAAATAACCATTCCCGAACACCGCAGAAATCATGTTATTCCTATTGTCCAGCGCATCCAAAGCTTTTGATAATTTGCCAAAAACAACAGAAGCCTTTTCTGATTCGGATTGAATATACTTCTGCTTCTCAATTAATAAAGACGATTTAAATTCTTGTTTTTCAATCTGATCCAACAACAGTGCATATTGTTTAAAGGTGTCTTTAACTTTATCCGTATGCACGGCCAGATGGTTAATCCTTTTCAAATAAATCCCTGTGATAACAATGCCCAATAAAAGCCAATACCCTAAATAACCGGCGCTGATAATATCCAAAAAGAACAGCGTAAAAACCGCTATTGTTCCGACTAAAAAAGCATATGGAATCCATTTTATAGCTTTTGGCAAAAACGGCTTGTGGTTTTTTAACCAAGAAATAATGGTAGCTGCGGGTGTTTCTACCTTTATCAAACTAGCTGTTGCCGAATATAACTGTCGCCATTCGGGGTTTTGAGCCAATTCTTTTATGGCCAGCTGACGTTCTTGAATACCATCAATATGATTAGCTTTCAACGCATCCGCAAGATTTTTTGAACCTTCATTAATAACGGTTCTATTGATAAATTGAAAGAAAGATCCACGCCCAAACAAATCGATGTCAAGACTATAAAAATGTAGTGGATCTTGGTATTGTAATCCGTCATTTCTATCATGAAAATGACCTTCAGCAATCTGCAATTCTGTTTTATTGATATCTACTAAAGCCAGTTTGAGCAAGCGTTCTTGTTTAATATTGGTGTATTTCGATAGAAGAACTATAAACACGACAACACCAATAATGGCAATTCCAACAGCCATTTGCCAATGGGTATAAGTGCTATAAATCCCAAAAACCGCTAAGAAAAACACCAATAATCGGAGCATACTGAAAAGCGTCATTTTTTTATACAATGAAGCAGCTTCATTGCGATACTTATCAGCATGTTGCTCGTAATATGAATTTGGATGGGCCATAATTGTAATTTGATATTCAAAGAAACAAAAAATCCCAAGCAGTAGCTCGGGATTTTTTAATTAAATATTTTGATTTTAGCAATTTCTCATTGCCCAGCACTTGATATTATCCTTTTAAACTAGCTGATAAGTACTCGCGGTTCATACGGGCAATACTTTCCAAAGTAATGCCTTTAGGACATTCCACTTCGCAAGCTCCTGTATTGGTACAGTTACCAAAACCTTCTTCATCCATTTGTTTAACCATGTTCAGAACACGATCTGTTGCTTCAACTTTTCCTTGAGGCAATAGAGCAAATTGAGAAACTTTGGCACTCACAAATAACATGGCCGATGAGTTTTTGCAACTTGCTACACAAGCGCCGCATCCAATACATGTTGCAGCTTCAAAAGCCGTATCGGCATCATGTTTATTGATAGGAATTGCATTGGCATCAATCGTATTTCCAGAGGTGTTTACCGAAATAAATCCGCCTGCTTGCTGAATCCGGTCAAATGAACTTCTGTCTACTACCAAGTCTTTAATCACCGGGAATGCATTGGCTCTAAACGGTTCAATATAGATGGTATCGCCATCTTTAAACATACGCATGTGCAATTGACAAGTTGTAATACCCGTATCCGGACCATGTGCTTCGCCATTGATAAAAAGCGAGCACATCCCGCAAATACCTTCACGGCAGTCGTGGTCAAATGCTACAGGTTCCTCACCTTTGTTGATGAGTTGTTCATTTAAGATGTCTAACATTTCAAGGAAAGACATATCGCCTTCAATGCCATCAATAGGGTAATCTACGATTTTTCCTTTTGTGCTAGCGTTTTTCTGGCGCCATATTTTTAATGTTAATTTCATAACGATCCTTCTTATTTATAACTTCTCTCTTTCACTTCAATATTCTCATAAACTAATTCCTCCTTATGAAGAATGGCGTCTTTGGCATCGCCTTTATATTCCCATGCCGCAACATATTGGAATTCTGGTCGTCTTAATGCCTCCCCTTCTCCGGTTTGGTACTCTTCTCTAAAGTGCCCTCCAGCAGATTCTTCTCTTTCAAGTGCGTCTCTTGCAAAAAGCTCACCTAACTCTAAATAGTCTGCCACACGCATGGCTTTTGCCAACTCTTCATTGTATTCATGCTGAATTCCAGGAACTCTAACGTCTTTCCAGAATTCTTTGCGAAGTTCAGCTATTTCAACAATCGCTTCTTTTAGACCTTCAGCGTTACGAGCCATTCCACATTTGTTCCACATGATTTTCCCAAGTTTTTTATGGAAATGATCGACTGAATGTGAACCGTTGTTATTGATAAAATGATCCAAACTATCTTGAATGTTCTTTTCAGCCTCATCAAATTCTGGCGTGTCGGTTGGTATTTTTCCAGTTCGGATATCTTGCGCCAAATAATCACCAATCGTATAAGGCAATACAAAATAACCATCGGCCAAACCTTGCATCAATGCCGAAGCACCAAGTCGGTTGGCACCATGATCAGAGAAATTGGCTTCTCCAATAGAATACAATCCAGGCACCGTGGTCATTAAGTTATAATCAACCCAAAGGCCACCCATTGTGTAATGTACTGCAGGGTAAATCATCATTGGGGTTTCGTACGGATTTTGATCCACGATTTTCTCGTACATCTGGAACAAGTTACCATACTTTTCTTTGATAACCTCCTGACCTAATTTTTTAACCAATTTGGCATCGTTTTCGTCCAATCCCCTGATGTGTGCACGTTCTTTTCCGTAACGCTCAATGGCTGATGCGAAATCCAAAAATACAGCTTCACCGGTTTTGTTAACACCATACCCAGCATCACAACGTTCTTTTGCTGCACGCGATGCCACATCACGAGGCACCAAGTTTCCAAAAGCAGGATAACGTCTTTCCAAATAGTAATCTCTGTTTTCATGAGGAATATCCACTGGTTTCAATTTTCCTTCTCTAATTGCCAAAACATCGTCCATGTTTTTAGGCACCCAAATACGTCCGTCATTACGAAGCGATTCAGACATTAAGGTCAATTTTGACTGATGCTCTCCAGAAACCGGAATACAGGTAGGGTGAATTTGTGTATAACATGGGTTGGCAAAATAAGCACCACGTTTATGGGCTTTCCATGCTGCAGTAACATTACTTCCCATAGCATTGGTAGATAGGAAAAAGATGTTGCCATAACCTCCCGAACCAATAACAACAGCATGTGCCGAATGGCGCTCTATTTTCCCTGTGATTAAATCTCTAGCGATAATGCCACGTGCTTTTCCTCCTACAATCACCACATCCAACATTTCATGTCGGTTGTACATGGTGATTTTTCCACGACCAATTTGACGGTTCATGGCTGAATATGCACCTAACAATAATTGCTGACCAGTTTGTCCCGCCGCATAAAATGTACGCGACACTAAAACCCCTCCAAACGAACGGTTATCTAATAATCCGCCATATTCACGTGCAAAAGGAACACCTTGCGCCACACATTGGTCAATGATGTTTGCTGATACTTCTGCCAAACGGTAAACGTTGGCTTCACGTGAGCGGTAATCGCCACCTTTAACCGTGTCATAAAACAAGCGG
>NZ_DATJCY010000209.1:0-13296 GCF_035577925.1 Gelidibacter sp.
TACTCTACTTTTTTAAAAAATTTAAATATACGCATGATGAATACAAAAAATAAAATTTTAATAGCAGCCTTCTTCATAAGCTTAGTTGCTCTTTTAAATTCCTGTGCCTCCATTCCAAAAAATGCAAAGGCAGTCAAAAACTTTGATATAGATAGGTATTTGGGCACATGGTACGAAATTGCCCGTTTTGATTTTCGTTTTGAAAAGGATTTAGACAATGTTTCCGCACAATACAGTCTAAATGAAGATGGTAATGTCATCGTATTGAACAGTGGCTATAATCACAAAAAAGCAGAATGGAAAAAAGCGGATGGCTTAGCAAAGTTCAGAGGAAATAAAGATGTTGCAGAATTAAAAGTAAGCTTCTTCGGCCCCTTTTATGCAGGCTATAATGTCGTGGCACTAGACGAAAATTACCAATATGCCTTAATTGCCGGAAAAAACTTGGATTATTTGTGGATTCTATCGAGAACAAAAAGTATTCCTGAAGAAATCAAATCCAACTACTTGAGAATTGCAGAAGAAATAGGCTACGACACCTCTAAACTTATTTGGGTAAAACACGACAGGAACGATAATCCATTTCTGAATGAAAAGTAAGGTCTCCGTTTTTTGGTTTCGCAGAGATTTGCGTTTGGAAGACAATGTGGGGTTATATCACGCACTTGCTTCTGAATTTCCCGTATTCCCTATTTTTATTTTTGATGAAACCATCCTGAAAAAATTAGAAGATAAAAAGGACCGAAGGGTTGACTACATCCATCAGGTACTTTCGGCCATAAATAATGGATTGAAGACATTCAACGCAAGGCTGAATACATTTTATGGCAATCCGTCGGATGTTTTTAAAATACTTTCCGAAAAATATGCTATTCAAGTTGTCTTTTGCAATCGGGATTATGAGCCGCAAGCCATTAAACGGGATACGGAGATTTACCAGTTTTTCAAAGAACGAAACATTCCTTTTAAGGCATTCAAAGATCAGGTCATTTTTGATAAAAATGATGTGGTGAAAAATGACGGCACACCTTACACAGTTTACACGCCCTATTCCAAAAAATGGAAAGAGTTATTGATGGAAGAAAATTACAAGTCGTACGATCCTGATTACAATAATTTTTTCAGACAAGAGTTTACCGAAATTCCTTTGTTGAATGAACTGGGTTTTGAAAAAACAGATATTATTTTTGTCCTCCCAAAATTAGATCCAAAAATCATTGATGCATACGACAAATTCAGGGATTATCCGGCGATGCAAAGAACAACAGCGTTGGGCATCGCACTTCGATTTGGCACCATCAGTATTCGTAAATGCGTAGCTTTTGCACTGAAGCACAATCAAACTTGGCTTAATGAATTGATCTGGCGAGAGTTTTTCATGCAAATCTTATATCATTTCCCTAAAGTGGTTAATCAATCTTTTAAATCGAAGTACGATAACATCAAATGGCGAAACAATGAGTGGGAATTTGAAAAATGGTGCGAGGGGAAAACAGGTTATCCGATTGTAGATGCAGGAATGCGACAATTGAACGAAACAGGATTCATGCACAATCGGGTACGGATGATTGTAGCGAGTTTCTTGTGCAAGCATTTACTGATAGATTGGCGTTGGGGTGAAGCCTACTTTGCGCAAAAATTGAACGATTACGACTTATCAGCCAACAATGGAAACTGGCAATGGGCAGCTGGTTCGGGTTGCGATTCTGCACCGTATTTCAGGGTGTTTAACCCAACTATTCAAACCGATAAGTTTGACAAAAAGTTGGAATATATCAAAAAATGGGTTTCTGAATTTAAAACAGATGCTTATCCCAAAAAAATAGTAGAACACAGTTTAGCAAGAGAAAGAGCGTTGAAAGTATATGGAGAAGCTGTCAGGGAAAACAACCAATAACCTTTTAAAGTAAAATTGAGAGAAACAATGTAATATTGGTTGATGAAAACGATAATGCAATTGCTGAAATGGAAAAATTTGTTGCACACGACCCATTAATGGTAGTTCAAAATCACAATCTCTTTATTAACAAACCCTTCAGTGTAAAAATTTGAAGGGTTTGTTTGTTATGTGAACTTTTAAGATTCGGTTTGTTTCTCAGCCTTTTCAATCTTAACGGTCAATTCATTTGTTTCCGGATTTAGATCTAGAGTTATGGCATCACCTTCATTAATATGGGCAGTGATGATTTCCTCAGCTAAAGTGTCTTCAACATATTTTTGAATAGCACGTTTTAAAGGTCGTGCACCATATTCTTTGTCAAATCCTTTCTCGGCAATATAATCTTTTGCACTAGGCGTAAGTGTCAGTTCATAGCCTAAATCTTTGATACGAAGAATCAACTTCTCTAATTCAATATCAATAATTTTATTAATATCTTCTTTTTCTAGAGCATTGAAGACCATAACATCATCAATTCTGTTCAAGAATTCAGGAGCAAACGCTTTTTTAAGGGCATTTTCAATGATACTCTTGGAGTTATCACTGGCTTGTGCGGCTTTTGCAGCGGTTCCAAAACCAACACCTTGACCAAAATCCTTGAGTTTACGTGCGCCAATATTAGAGGTCATAATGATTATGGTATTCCTAAAATCAATTTTTCTACCTAAACTATCTGTTAGATATCCATCATCTAAAACTTGCAACAACATATTGAAAACATCAGGGTGGGCTTTTTCAATTTCGTCTAACAACACTACAGAATATGGTTTGCGTCTTATTTTTTCTGTTAGTTGCCCACCTTCTTCATAACCCACATATCCCGGAGGTGCACCAACAAGTCTTGAGATTGCAAATTTTTCCATGTATTCGCTCATATCAATTCTGATAAGGGCATCTTCGCTATCAAAGAGTTGTTTTGCTAATACTTTGGCTAATTGTGTTTTACCAACACCTGTTTGACCTAAAAATATAAATGAACCAATCGGTTTATCGGGATCTTTAAGACCTGCTCGATTACGCTGAATGGCTTTTACAACCTTGGCAACAGCTTCGTCTTGGCCAATAACTTTTCCTTTGATAAGTTCTGGTAAATTGGCCAATTTGTTGCTTTCGGTCTGTGCAATTCTATTTACCGGAATGCCAGTCATCATGGATACCACGTCGGCAACATTGTCTTCCGTAACGATTTCTTTGTGCAATTTGGTTTCTTCTTCCCAATTTTCTTGAGCCACCGCCAATTCGCGTTCTATCCGTTTTTCATCATCACGCAGTTTTGCTGCTTCTTCATATTTCTGTTTTTTGACCACATTGTTTTTGGTTTCTTTAACCTCTTCCAATTGTTTTTCGAGCTCCAAAATTTGTTTTGGCACCGCAATATTGGTGATGTGTACTCTTGAGCCGGCCTCATCCAAGGCATCAATAGCTTTGTCTGGTAAAAAGCGTTCGGTCATATATCTGTTGGTCAACTTAACACAAGCTTCAATGGCCTCTGGCGTATAATGAACATTATGGTGCTCTTCATATTTATCCTTGATGTTTTCTAAAATTTGAATAGTTTCTTCCACCGAAGTTGGTTCCACGATCACTTTTTGAAATCGTCTTTCCAAAGCACCATCTTTTTCAATATATTGTCTGTATTCATCTAAAGTTGTAGCGCCAATACATTGTATTTCACCTCTTGCCAGAGCTGGTTTAAACATATTGGAGGCATCCAAACTTCCTGTGGCGCCACCGGCACCAACAATAGTATGGATCTCATCAATAAAGAGAATAATGTCATCATTTTTTTCCAGTTCGTTCATAACGGCTTTCATGCGCTCTTCAAACTGACCGCGGTATTTTGTACCGGCCACCAAACTGGCCAGATCCAAAGTGACCACACGTTTGTTGAAAAGTATCCGTGATACTTTTCGCTGAATAATCCTTAGTGCCAAGCCTTCTGCAATGGCCGATTTTCCAACGCCCGGTTCACCGATAAGTAGTGGGTTGTTCTTTTTACGTCGGCTTAAAATTTGCGAAACTCGTTGTATTTCTTCTTCACGACCTACCACAGGATCCAATTTTCCCTCTTCGGCCATGACAGTCAAGTCACGACCAAAATTGTCCAAAACCGGAGTTTTTGACTTTTTGGCACCTTTTGCGGTAGGTTGGTTGAAAGGATTTTGCTTTGCTTCGTCCTCATCATTTATATCATCATCCGAAAACGACTGTAATTTCGGAGATTCGGTATAGTCGTCATTTTTAGTAATCATAGATTTGAATTGTTCTTTTACGTTATCATAATCCACTTTCAGCTTGTTTAAAAGTTTTGTTGTTGGATCATTTTCATTTCTTAAGATGCACAATAATAAATGTGCAGTGTTGATTAAAGTGCTCTGAAACAACTTTGCTTCTAGGAAAGTTGTTTTAAGCGCACGCTCCGCCTGGCGTGTTAAATGTAGGTTTTTCTTCTCGTTTGATGGGGTTATATAGCTTGAATTGGCCGGACTTAGTATTTCCACTTTACGCCGCAAGTGGTTTAAATCTATTTCCAAAGCACTTAAAATATCAATGGCTTTGCCATGTCCATCTCTTAATAGCCCCAACATTAAATGTTCGGTTCCTATAAAATCATGTCCCAACCTTAAAGCTTCTTCTTTGCTATAGGCGATCACATCTTTGACTCTTGGGGAAAAATTATCATCCATAATAAAATCCTTTCTGCATTAAAAATAATAAAAACTAATGTATTAAGGCAAAAAGTGTACCTCAATTGTTTTCATATTGGCTAAGTGACAAAAAAAACTTCACAATTTCAAAACATTTAACGAGATACTTATTAAAAACAACCCCATCATATTGTTAATAAACAATACCAAAAAGCATCTATAAAGTGTCATTAAAACTCATAAAATGGTTATCTTAGCACGATTTGAAAATTTATAAAAAATCTAATTAATTTATATATGACAGAAGGAGAAAAAGTGATTCCTATCAACATTGAAGATGAAATGAAATCGGCTTACATTGACTACTCAATGTCGGTCATTGTGTCGCGTGCTTTACCAGATGTTAGGGATGGACTAAAACCAGTACATAGACGTGTACTTTTTGGCATGCATGAACTGGGAATTAGAGCCAATACAGCTCATAAAAAATCGGCGAGAATTGTTGGTGAAGTACTCGGAAAGTACCACCCACACGGTGACACCTCAGTTTACGATACCATGGTACGAATGGCGCAAGAATGGAGTTTGCGTTATATGTTGGTGGATGGCCAAGGTAACTTTGGGTCCATTGATGGCGATAGCCCTGCGGCAATGCGTTATACCGAAGCGCGAATGCGTAAGATTTCGGAAGACATGTTGGCAGATATCGAAAAAGAAACTGTAGATCATCAGCTCAATTTTGATGACACCTTACAAGAGCCAAAGGTTTTACCAACTCGTATTCCTGGATTATTGGTAAATGGCGCTTCTGGAATTGCCGTCGGAATGGCGACCAATATGCCACCACATAATCTAAGTGAAGTCGTTGATGGCATCATTGCCTATATTGATAATTATGATATTGAAATTGACGAACTGATTACGCATATTAAAGCTCCAGATTTTCCTACTGGAGGAATTATTTACGGTTATGACGGGGTAAGAGAAGCGTTTAAAACGGGGCGTGGTAGAATTGTAATACGGGCAAAAGCAAATATTGAAGAAGTCCAGGGAAGAGAATGTATTGTTGTTACCGAAATCCCGTACCAAGTCAATAAAGCTGAGATGATCAAGAAGACCGCCGATTTGGTCAATGAAAAGAAAATAGACGGTATTTCAATGATTCGTGATGAATCTGACAGAAACGGGATGCGTATTGTCTATGTGCTAAAGCGCGATGCCATTCCAAATATTGTCTTAAACACCTTATATAAGTACACCGCGTTACAATCGTCATTTAGTGTTAACAATATTGCGCTTGTCAATGGACGACCTGAATTGTTGAATCTAAAAGATATGATTCTTCATTTTGTGGACCACAGACATGACGTAGTTGTTAGAAGAACAACTTACGAACTTCGCAAAGCCGAAGAACGCGCGCACATTTTGGAAGGGTTAATCATTGCCTCAGATAATATTGATGAAGTGATTGCATTGATCCGTAGTTCATCAAATGCTGATGAAGCACGTGAAAAATTGATTGAGCGTTTTAAACTTTCAGAAATCCAGGCCAAAGCCATTGTTGAAATGCGTTTGCGCCAATTAACAGGTCTAGAACAAGACAAATTACGCTCTGAATATGAAGAATTGATGAAAACCATTGAAGACTTAAAGGATATTCTTGATAAAAAAGAACGTCGTATGGAAATCATCAAAGACGAATTGACCGTTGTAAAAGATAAATATGGTGATGAGCGTCGTTCAACAATCGAATATGCCGGTGGCGATTTGAGTATTGAAGATATGATTCCTGATGAGCAGGTTGTTATTACCATTTCTCATGCGGGTTATATTAAACGTACCTCACTAACTGAGTATAAAACTCAGAACAGGGGAGGTGTTGGTCAAAAAGCATCCACCACACGTAATGAAGATTTCTTGGAACACCTATTTATAGGTACCAATCACCAATACATGTTGTTCTTTACCCAAAAAGGAAAATGTTTCTGGATGCGCGTTTATGAAATTCCTGAAGGCAGTAAAACTTCAAAAGGAAGAGCAATCCAAAACCTTATCAACATTGAGCAAGATGATAAAGTAAAAGCGTTTATCTGTACCCAAGATCTTAAGGATGAAAATTATATAAACAGTCATTATGTAATTATGGCTACCAAAAACG
This sequence comes from Gelidibacter sp., assembly GCF_035577925.1. GTDB lineage: Bacteria > Bacteroidota > Bacteroidia > Flavobacteriales > Flavobacteriaceae > Gelidibacter. The sequence goes on from NZ_DATJCY010000209.1 coordinate 6,746, forward strand.
GTCAGGTCAAGAAAACATCTTTAGAACAATATTCCCGTCCAAGAACCAATGGTATTAATGCCATCACCATTAAAGATGACGATATTTTATTAGAAGCTAAATTGACTACTGGGAATAGCCAAGTCATGTTAGCATTAAAATCTGGTAAAGCCATCCGATTTGAAGAAGCTAAAACACGTCCTATGGGAAGAAATGCATCGGGTGTAAGAGGGATTACATTGGCGCATGATACCGATGAAGTAATTGGTATGGTGACCATTGAAAATCCGAAGGAAGAATCTGTTTTGGTTGTTTCTGAACATGGCTATGGAAAACGTACTTATATAGACGATCCAGAAGATGGTGTAGAAGTTTATCGTATTACAAACAGAGGAGGTAAGGGTGTGAAAACTATTTCCATTACTGAAAAAACAGGGAGCTTGGTTGCTATAAAATCGGTGAGTGATGATGATGATTTAATGATTATCAACAAATCTGGGATCGCTATCCGTTTGGCAGTTAAGGATCTGCGCGTTATGGGAAGAGCAACACAAGGTGTAAAACTGATCAATTTAAAAGGGAATGATTCTATTGCCGCTGTAGCAAAAGTAATGAGCGAAGAGGAGGAAGAGGACGAAAACCTAAATGATTTAGACATCACTACTGACAATCAGGCTGATGATGAAAATGGTACGACTCTTGATAACTCAGAGAACGAAAATAACAATTAATACTAAATACTAAAATTAACTAAAAATGAAAAAACAAACGATCGTCGCTTTGGCACTTTTAGTAGGTTCTTTTTCCTTCGCACAGAAGACTGAATTGAAAAATGCAGAAAAAGCAATAAAGAAAAATAATTTTGCGGAAGCGAAAACTGCCCTCAATTCAGCTGAGTCTTTAATTGCCTCAGCAGATGACAAAACAAAAGTGCAATATTACTTCTTAAAAGGCAAGGCCTTATATGCCAATGGTGCAGGAACAAACGCAGACATGGATGCCGCCATTGAAAGCCTTAATAAAATAGAGGCTATAGAAGGAAAAACTGGAAAACATGCAAAAGATGTTCAGGATATTAAGCAAGGTATGCTTTCTTCATTCTTAACCAAGGCCAATGAAGCACTTGAGAAAAAGAATTATGCTGTGTCTTCTAGTGGTTTTGAAAAAGCCTACAGAATGTCCACAAAAGACACTTTGTATCTTTATTATGCAGCGGCTACCGCAGTAAGTGGTGAAGACTATCCATCAGCATTGAAACATTATGAAGAGCTTAAAAAGCTTGGATATGTTGGGGTCGAAACAGAATATGTTGCTACCAATAAAGCCACAAATGAAGAAGAATCTTTTCCTTCAAAAAGCTTAATGGATATTTCTGTTAAAACCGGTACGCACATCAAACCGCAAACTAAAAAATCGGAATCTAAACAAGCTGAGATTGTTAGAAACATTGCCTTGATATACATGAATCAAGGAGATAATGCAAAAGCCATCGAAGCTATGAAAGATGCGAGAGCCGCAAATCCAAATGATGTGTCTTTAATCATTTCCGAAGCCAATATGCAATTGCAAATGGGAGACAGAGAAGCCTTTAAAACGCTTATCCAACAAGCATTGGTGCAAGACCCAAACAATCCTGAATTGTTGTTCAACTTAGGTATCGTTGCTGCTGAAGCGGGTGAAATTGCAGAAGCTAAAGGTTATTATGAAAAAGCAATCGAATTAAAACCAGATTATGTTGATGTTTACAACAACATGGCTGTTTTAATCCTAAGTCAGGAACAAGCAATTATTGAAAAGATGAATGCTCTTGGAAGTTCTGCTGCCGACAATAAAAAGTATGATGAGTTAAAAGATGAAAGATCTAAACTTTATACAGATGCAGTACCTTATTTGGAAAGTACACTTAGATTGAGACCAACCGATTTGCAAGCTGCTAAAACCTTGGCTAATATTTATAGTGCTGTTGGTGACACAGCAAAATACAAAGAAATGAAAGCTAAAGTTGATGCTTTGGAAAGTGGTCAAAATTAGTATTAATATGTTTTTTAACAAAAAAATGCTATCTCATTGGGATAGCATTTTTTTTTATATTATTTTTTTAATGACTCTCAATTTATGAGTATGAAGTTTTTTGTCTACATTATAGATTCCTGAATGATCCAATCGGTCAATCCGTACTTTTCCATGGGAATGGATGATATAATTATCAGACATGATGATACCAACATGGATAATCTGCCCATCGGCATTATCAAAAAACGCCAAATCACCAGGTTCACTTTCTTCAATAAAACTTAACGCTTCACCTTGCTTTGCCTGTTGATCCACGGTTCGATATAAAGAATAGCCATTCAGTTTATATACCATTTGAGTAAATCCTGGAGCATCTATGCCAAAAGGTGTTTTTCCACCACGTAAAAATGGTGCATTTCTATATAAAAAAGCTGTATTTATTAAATTGTCTTTGGGCTTAATCCCAGAAATACAGTTTCCATCAAAAGAATGATTCATAAAATTGAGCGAAGACAATGAAGAACCTAATGGAATGGTCAATAATTGATCGTTCGCATCTTGGATAAACTCAATCAAATCGGCCGAAAGTGTTGGGGCTATTTGCCCTAATGAATGGTAATCCACTTCCGTAATTTCAAGATACTGATTGTTGTCGATCCAACCTTCACATCGGTCAAAATCCAAACGGATCTTACTCCATTTTTTTCGTTTTTCAATAACTTTAAAAATATCACCATATAAAACCTGCGAAATCAATTCAGTCGTATCACAAGGTTCTATTCTTAAAGAAATGATGCTTAAATTGGCAATTCCGTAGGTCATCGGTGGCGCTTGTCTAGTGGCTAATGATGTTGAGGTTATTTATTTAATATCAAATATATTGGTTGACTTATGCGCGTTCAATTACGATAGCTGATGCGCCGCCGCCGCCATTACAAATGGCCGCTGCACCTACTTTAGCATTGTTCTGTTTTAATACGTTTATCAAGGTAATAATAATTCTTACTCCCGAACAACCCAAAGGATGTCCTAAAGAAACAGCACCTCCATTGACGTTAACATTGCTATCGTTAAGTCCTAAAATTTTCATATTTGCTAAACCTACAACTGAAAAGGCTTCATTGAATTCAAAGAAATCGACCTGATCAATAGAAATTCCAGCTTTGTCCAAAGCTTTTGGTAATGCTTTAGCAGGTGCCGTTGTAAACCATTGTGGTTCATGTGCGGCATCAGCATATCCTTTTATGGTTGCCAAAGGTGTAAGGCCTAAAGAGTCAGCTTTTTGTCTGCTCATTAAAACTACAGCACCAGCACCATCATTTATAGTAGAAGCATTGGCTGCTGTTACTGTACCATCTTTGGTAAATGCAGCGCGTAATGTTGGAATTCTATCTATACTTACATTGGTATATTCTTCATCTTTAGAAACCAAAATGGCATCACCACGACGTTGTGGCACTTCAACAGGCACAATTTCATCATCAAATTTACCTGCGTTCCATGCTGCTGTCGATCGGTTATAAGATTGAATGGCAAAGGCATCCTGGTCTTCTCTACTAAACTTATACTCTACAGCACAGGCATCAGCGCAAACACCCATTGCATTTTGATCGTAAGCATCTACCAAACCATCATTTTGCATGCCATCAATCAACGTAGCAGATCCAAATTTAGTTCCCGTTCTGGCGTGTAAATAGTGCGGTATTAAACTCATGTTTTCCATACCTCCGGCAACAGCAATCTCAATATCGCCCAATGCAATGGCTTGAGCTGCTTGCATAACGGCTTTCATTCCTGAAGCACAAACTTTATTGACCGTTGTACAGGGTACTGTATTTGGAATTCCCGCATAAATAGCTGCTTGTCGCGCAGGTGCTTGACCCGTTCCGGCTTGTACTACATTTCCCATAATCACTTCTTCAACCAATTCAGGATTTAAGTTGATTTTAGCCAAGGCACCTTTTATGGCAATAGCTCCTAATTTTGGGGCAGGAATTGTAGATAACGCACCTAAGAAACTACCTATTGGAGTTCTGGCTGCAGACACGATGACGACTTCTTTGCTCATTTTTAATGGGTTTTAATTTGAATGATGCAAAATTAAACATTTTTTAATTGATTTAGGAATGAAACCCAACGTTAATCGGACGATTCTTTTTATATTTTACTACTTTTGAAGGACAATTGACAATAGCTTAATGAAAAATATTATAAACAAGTGGTATAAAAATCATGCCCTTATTTACAAGATCTTCTTATTTATCGGAACTACGTTTTTGATTGTTTACCTATTTCCCAAAAGTGGAAAGTTCAAATACAATTTTGATAAAAACAAACCGTGGCAATCCGAGAATCTTTATGCGCCTTTTGATTTTGCCATTCAAAAATCTCCAGAAGAATTAGAAAAAGAACGCGCTGTTATTATTGAAAACGGAGCCGTATATTTTGATTTAACACAAGAGGTAAAAGCCTTTGTGTTGGACGATTATAATAAAAAGTTCAATGCTTCCTTTAATGATTCATTGGGTCGAAAAAAAACAGAATTGTTCAAAATAGGAAAGACTGTTCTAAATGAAATCTATAAAGTTGGAATTTTAGAAGAGGATTATAATTACCCAAATGATAAAAGTGTGGTGATTTTGGATGGCCAAAACCAAGTGGTTTCCACCACGTATTCTGAGCTTTCAAAATTAGATGCTTTTAGGAAACTCTTGGAGAAACAACTTGAAGATAACGGAAATGCGAGGTACAGCTCAGTTTTTTTATCTCTGTTTTTCGATTTGATTGAGCCTAACCTGAAAATCAATAAATCCATTACCCAAAAGGCATTGGATGAAGAGCTCAACAAAATATCTACAACTTATGGCAATATTGAAAAAGAAACTCTTATTATTTCTAAAGGAGAATTAGTTGAAGGCGATAAGTATGATATCCTAAAATCCTTAGAATCAGAATATGAATCTCAGGTTTGGAGTTCTTCAAACTACACTTGGGTTGTGGTATCGTACTCAATGCTAGTAGCTTTAACCTTATTAATGTTACTTTTGTTTTTGAAAAAATATCGTAATGAAGTGTTTTTGGACAATACCAAAGTCACTTTTATATTTTTCAATATCATCCTAATGGTTTTATTAACCACTCTTATTGTGAGTTACAATTCTAAATACGTATATGTCGTGCCACTTTGCGTTTTACCATTGGTTTTAAAAGCCTTTTTTGATGCCCGATTAGGATTGTTTTCTCACGTGCTCACCGTGCTTTTACTTGGTTTTATTGTGCCAAATAGCTATGAATATATGTTTTTGCAAATCATTGCTGGCATAGTCACCATATTAACGGTTTCTGAATTGTATAAACGTGCCAATTTGTTCATTTCGGTTGGACAGATCACATTTATTTATATTATTACTTATTTTGCTTTTTTCATCATACATGAAGGCAGTGTTGCCAATCTTCATTTTGAAGCTTTCGGGATTTTTATTCTCTGCGGATTGGCCACGTTATTTGTGCAGCCACTCATTTATATTTATGAAAAATTATTTGGATTGGTTTCAGACGTTTCCTTATTGGAACTTTCGGACACCAACAGCAAATTATTAAAAGAATTGGCCAATAAAGCACCTGGAACTTTTCATCACAGTTTAAATGTAGCCAATCTAGCAGAAGCATCGGCCAATGAAATAGGTGCAAATGCCATGCTAGTTAGGGTAGGCGCGTTATACCATGATATTGGAAAAATGAAAAACCCTACCTATTTTATTGAAAACCAATCAACAGGTATAAATCCACATGACGAATTATCTGCCCATGAAAGTGCACAAATTATTTTTTCTCATGTTTTGGATGGCATTGAAATAGGAAAACGAAACAACTTGCCCGATCGGGTTATCGATTTCATTAGAACCCATCATGGAACGACTTTGGTTTATTACTTTTATATGAAAGAAAAGGAAATTGACAGCACTACAAATGCTGCCGATTTTAGGTATTCCGGTCCAAAACCTTTCAGTAAGGAAACGGCTATTTTGATGATGTGTGATAGTGTAGAAGCTGCATCAAAAAGCTTAAAGGATCCTTCTTCAACAAAAATCAACTACTTTGTTGAGAATATAATTAACAAGCAAATGGAAGACGGTCAGTTTTTAAATGCAGATATTACCTTCAAAGAAATTGAATCCATCAAGAAAATACTAAAAAATAAATTAGCTAACATCTTCCATCTCAGGATAGAATATCCAGAATAAATAATTGGGAAGAAAAAGTTTACAAAATAGTTGTGTTCTTTGGAATGAAGACTTACATTTGCATCCGAATTTAGAACAAGTTCTTACAAAATAGGAGAGGTGCCAGAGTGGTAATGGAGCAGATTGCTAATCTGTCGACGGGTAACTGTCGCCAGGGTTCGAGTCCCTGTCTCTCCGCAAAATTTGCTTGATATGCCGGATAGCAAGTTTTTAAGAATTCAGCCTTATAAAGCTGTTCTCGGGGTGTAGCGTAGCCCGGTTATCGCGCCTGGTTTGGGACCAGGAGGTCGCAGGTTCGAATCCTGCCACCCCGAC
>NZ_DATJCY010000210.1:0-32877 GCF_035577925.1 Gelidibacter sp.
AAACGTATCTTGGATTTCGTTGTTTATCGCTCTAGCGCCAATGTTAGGGTTCATGGGTACGGTAATCGGGATGATCCAAGCTTTTGATAAGATTGAAGCCGCTGGAGATATGCAGCCTTCACTTGTTGCGGGTGGTATTAAAGTAGCACTTTTAACAACAGTATTTGGTCTTATTGTAGCGATGATCCTTCAGGTATTTTACAACTATATCATTGCGAAAATTGACAGTATCGTTAACGATATGGAAGATGCATCTATCACATTGATGGATATGCTTGTGAGATACAAAAAATAAACCTTAGAAACTAAGTGAAATTATGAATTTATATAAAATATTAAAGATAGTAGCTGGACTTCTTGGCCTTGCAGGAATCATTTTCTTAATAATGATTATTGCAAAGGGTGATGATGCAATTACAGCTGCTGCCCTTGATGGAGACACATCCATCATGGATCCAATAACTTATGTTACTTACATTATTTTTGCATTGACTATTGGTTTTGTTTTATTTTTTGTGATCCAAAACCTGTTTGTTAGAACTGATACCTTAAAAAGTGCATTAATAGGAGCAGGGGCCTTCTTGGCTATTTTGATTGTCTCATATATGGTATCTAGTGGTGCCGATGCAGGTAACTATATTTACGACGGAGCTCCGGTAACAGAAAATGAATCGCGATTAGTAAGTGCAGGTTTAGTGTCCTTCTATATTCTTATTATAGTTGCGGCTGGAACCTTGGTATGGGCAGGACTGAAAAATTTATCTAAGTAATTATGGCAAAAAGATCAGCACCCGAAGTTAATGCAGGATCAATGGCTGATATTGCATTCTTACTTCTTATCTTTTTCTTGGTAACAACAACCATTGAAACGGATACGGGTTTAAATAGAAAATTACCTCCAATAGATGACAGTGAAGTAAAACCACCAGTTATTAGAGAGCGAAATATCTTTACGGTAAATATTAACAGACACAACCAACTTTTGGTCGAAGATCAGTTAATGGAGCTAAAAGATTTACGAAAGGCAGCCGTTGAGTTTTTGGATAATGGTGGAGGAGTGGCACCTGATGACTGTACCTATTGTAAAGGAAAAAAGGATCCACATTCATCAGATAATCCGGACAAAGCAATTATTTCATTGAAGAGTGATAGAGAAACCAAGTATGCTACTTATATCTCTGTTCAAAATGAATTGGTAGCAGCCTATAATCAATTGAGAGATCGTAGAGCTACCGAGCTTTATGGAAAGACTTTGAAAGAAATGGAAGCTAATTATAGTGATGTCAATTGGACAGGGGATAAAGTAGCTCTGAAAGAGAGAATTGAGAGAGTTAAAATTGAATACCCTCAGAAGCTATCAGAAGTTCAATAATAATTTAGAAAAACATCAATATGGCCAAATTTAATAAAAAGAAGTCAGGCGATTTACCAGCAATTTCAACAGCGTCATTACCTGACATTGTATTTATGCTATTATTCTTCTTTATGGTGGCGACAACAATGCGGGAAACGACACTAAAGATTGAAAATCACTTACCATATGCCGATCAGGTGGAAAAGCTTGAAAAGAAGGATTTGGTAATGTATATTTATATTGGAAAACCTACGGAAGCTTTTCAAAACCAGTTTGGTAAAGAAGCACGTATCCAATTGAATGACAAGTTTGCGGACTTGGTTGATATTAGATCTTTTGTGGCTGCTGAAAGAGCGTCTAAAAGAGAAGAGTTGATACCACTATTGACTGTGGCTCTTAAAGTTGATGAAGCCGCCAATATGGGGATTGTATCTGACGTTAAGCAGGAACTCAGAAAAGAGAACGCCTTAAAAATAAACTATACAACCAGAAAAGGAGATATTTCTTCCAATAAAGGAAATTAGATTATTAGTTAAATTGTATTTAAAGCATCCTAAATTTTTAGGATGCTTTTTTTTGTCTAAACTTCAATGTATAAGATTATCATTTATATTTGTAGAATGAAGACCACTTTTCTTATTGTTGTATTCTCTTGCCTGACGCCTGTGTTGTTTGCCCAAAATGGAAAAGCTATAGACTCTGTTTTGGTCGATAATAACTATCGGGAAGATCAGTTTTATTTCTCCGTAACTTATAATTTTTTAGAAAATAGGCCAAAGGAAATCAAACAAAGTGGATTTTCGAGTGGCATTCATTTTGGCGTGATTAGAGATTTTCCATTTAATGAACGTCGAAATAAAGCTTTCGGAGTTGGACTTGGATTATCGGTAAATTCCTACAACCAGAATATGCTTATTTCTAAAAATAGTGATGGGCATTTTAATTATCAAATCATTGATGAAAGCCAGATTACCGTTAAACGGAATAAGTTTACAACCTATCTTATCGAAGTTCCATTACAGTATAGATGGCGTACATCTACTGCCACAGACTATAAGTTTTGGCGTATTTATACCGGTGTGAAATTTGGTTATGTGCTTTATAATTCGTCTAAATTTACGGGTAGTATTGATGATATCAGATTGAACAGCATTGATGACTTTAATAAGTTCCAGTATGGATTGACTCTGAGTGCTGGGTATTCTACATGGAATTTTAGCGTGTATTATGGCTTGAATCCTATATTTAATAAAGATGCACAACTTGAAGGTAAATCTATTGATATGAACAATATAAAGGTAGGTTTGATATTTTATATTCTGTAAAATATTTATTTGACCCTGACGCAACCTTTTTCTATTTCAAGTATCTATAATTAAAATGGGTTTATGAAAAATATGCTTCTCCTTTTTACTGTTTTGTGTCTTTCTAGTAGTAGCATAAACGCACAATCTAATCCTTCTAAATTCAAAATTGGATTATTAGCCAAAACTGAAGATAATTCAATCTCTAAAACCTTTAGTTTTGACGAGTACACTGGATATTTTGCCAATTATAATCAAACAAATTATAGTGTTGGATTGAGCTTTGAATATTTGTTAAAGTCAAACTTGTCCATAAATACTGGCGTTAATTATTCTGATAAAGATTTTGAAGGCACCTTTTACTGTGCGGTCTGTGAGTATATCGTTGCGCCAACTCCTCAGAAAGTCGATTTTAAATTCATAGAAGTTCCGTTGACTTTAAAATACTATTTTCTAAAGGATAGTTTGAAACCTTATGGCAAGTTTGGTGTTAATAACTTATTTTCACTTAATGAAGATGTTGTTGATAATTCCTATGCTTTAGCCATTCAAATAGGTGCTGGGGTTTCTTTCCAATTGACTAACAGATTATCTATTATAGCCGAGGTTGATTATGACCATGGCATTACTAAATTTTATGACCAATCGGATTTTAAGCTAAAAACTTTTGGATTTGGGGTCGGCTTTATGGCGCACTTATAGCTTGTATTTACGATACCATAAAAGACCTTTTTTGCGCAATTTAGCACATTTTCTTAAAGCCAATAATTCAATAATAGCAGTTGTGGTACAAGTCCTATAAAAAGTCCCATAAGTAATTCGGCATTGGTATGTGCTTTTAAATGCAATCTGGACGTCGCTATGGCGCCAAGAATAATGCACATTACGGCAATACTTCCATTGATATTGATTTTAAAATGGATGCTCAAAGCCACGGCAAACATAAAAAAACCTGCACTTCCAATCATGTGGATACTTGCTTTAAACCTAAGAATAGCCAGTATCAAACAAGCTAATGACGAAAATAGAATGCCTAAATAGAAATAGTATAATTCAGGTATTTCATCGTGAGGTAAAACCCTGTTGAGTATAAGGCCGGTAATGAATACGTTTAAAATTAGCGGAATGATACGTTCTTTGGTCGTTTTTAAATCTAATGATTCTACTTGTCTAATGGTTTTGAGTAAAAAATACAGAAGTATTGGTAATATAATGGTCAAAATTGTAATGGAAAAGACCTTTGCTCTTATCACAGGTTCTGGAATAAAACGTGGTGTTTTAGTGAAATAGAAGACAAGCCCTAGCAAAGGCATAATTAATGGATGAAAAATGTAGGAGATACTCTTTAAAAGATAATGTATCATAATTGTTTTCGTAAACGTGCCACAGGTATATCCAATTGTTCTCTGTATTTTGCTACCGTACGCCGTGCAATAGGATAGCCTTTTTCTAATAAGATCGACGCCAATCGCTCGTCAGTTAGTGGTTTGCGTTTATTTTCATCTTCAATAACGGTTTCCAGAATCTTTTTAATTTCACGGGTCGACACTTCTTCACCTTGATCATTGGTCATGGATTCCGAAAAGAATTCCTTAATCAATTTCGTCCCATATGGTGTATCTACATATTTGCTATTGGCAACTCGTGATACTGTTGAAACATCCATTTCAATTTCGTCAGCAATATCCTTTAAGATCATTGGGCGCAGTTTACGTTCGTCTCCAGTTAAAAAATATTCCTTTTGATAATGCATAATGGCGCTCATGGTAACAAATAAAGTTTGTTGACGTTGCTTGATAGCTTCAATAAACCATTTGGCAGCATCCAATTTCTGTTTGATGAACTGCACCGCATCTTTTTGTGATTTGGTCTTGTCCTTGGCTTCTTTATAGCCTTTCATCATGTCTGTATATTCACGAGAAACATGAAGTTCGGGCGCGTTTCGGCCATTAAGTGTCAATTCCAATTCGCCATCTACAATCCTAATAGCAAAATCAGGGACAATATGTTCTACAACCCGATTATTGCCTGCATACGAACCACCTGGTTTAGGATTAAGACGCTCAATTTCATCAATGGCATCTTTGAGCTGTAATTCTGTAATATCGAATTTTTGAATTAATTTTTTATAATGTTTTTTCGTAAACTGATCAAAAGCAGTATCAATAATTTGAATGGCCAATTCCACATCCGGATTTTTTTCCTTGCGATGTAGTTGAATACTCAAACATTCTTGAAGGTTACGTGCACCAACACCGGCCGGATCTAATTGATGGACAATATGGAGCACTTTTTCTATTGATTTTTCATCCGTAAACACATTTTGAGTAAAGGCCAAATCATCAGTAATTTCCGATAATGAACGCCTGATATAACCGCTGTCATCAACACTGCCTACTAAAAATTCGGCAATATCGCGTTCCTCGTCCGTAAGCCGAAAGGTGTTTAATTGCGTGTTTAAATATTGCGTAAAAGAAGTGCCCGCCGCAAATGGAATATCTCTATCCTCATCATCTGCACTGTAATTATTGACTTGGGTTCTATAATCCGGAATATCATCATCACTCAAATATTCGTCAACGTTAATATCTTCCCCAATTTGTTCGTTCTCTTCGTAATCGTCCTGAGTATTGTCAAATTCGTCAAATTTGTCCTCATAATCATCATCTTCCTTTCCCGATTCCAAAGCTGGGTTTTCTTCCATTTCTTGCTTTAAACGTTGTTCAAATGCTTGTGTAGGCAACTGAATCAACTTCATGAGCTGAATTTGTTGCGGCGACAACTTTTGTGATAATTTGAACTGTAAATACTGTTTAAGCATAAGTGCAATAGGTTTGTCTTTAAAAATAGAAAAAACAATCTATATAAGTGAAAAATGTAGATTGTTTTGTAAAAACTTTATGTTTTTAAAGTTCTTACGGTTCAAAAGAATCGAGCCGTAAGAACTTTTTAATTTTTTAGAATTCTGCATTTTGAGGCGTTCTCGGAAAAGGAATCACGTCGCGGATGTTGCCCATTCCTGTTGCAAACATTACCAAACGCTCAAAACCAAGTCCAAAACCAGAATGCACGGCAGTACCGTATTTGCGTAATTCCAAATACCACCACAATTCTTCCTCATCAATATTTAAGGCTTTCATTTTTTCAATTAAAACCTCCAAGCGTTCTTCACGTTGTGATCCTCCAACCATTTCGCCAATACCTGGGAACAAAATATCCATGGCGCGAACGGTTTTTCCATCTTCGTTCAAACGCATATAGAATGCTTTGATATTGGCTGGATAATCAAATAAAATCACCGGGCGTTTAAAGTGTTTTTCAACCAAGAAACGCTCGTGCTCACTTTGAAGATCCGCACCCCATTCTGTAATAAGATATTTGAATTGTTTCTTTTTATTAGGTTTTGAATCCATCAAAATATCAATCGCTTCGGTATAACTGACACGTTTAAAGTTATTGTCGATAACAAACTTCAGTTTTTCAATCAAACTCATTTCCGAACGTTCTGCTTGAGGTTTTGATTTTTCTTCCTCTAATAAACGTTGCTCTAAAAACTCCAGATCTTCAAGATTATGATCTAAAACATATTTTAAAACATACTTTAAAAAATCTTCGGCAAGATCCATGTTACCCGCCAAATCCATAAAAGCAACTTCAGGTTCAATCATCCAGAATTCGGCTAAATGGCGTGAAGTATTTGAATTTTCAGCTCTAAAAGTTGGTCCAAAAGTATATACTTTACCTAATGACATGGCATAGGCTTCAGCTTCCAATTGTCCAGAAACGGTCAAATTGGTTTCCTTTCCAAAGAAATCTTCTTTATAATCTACTTTACCATCATCAGTTAGTGGCGGATTTTTAGGATCTAATGTAGTCACTCGAAACATCTCGCCTGCACCTTCAGCGTCACTTCCTGTAATGATTGGCGTGTGCATATAGTAAAATCCGTTTTCATTAAAATAACGATGAATGGCAAATGAAAGTGATGAGCGCAAGCGCATCACGGCACTAAACGTATTGGTTCGGGTACGCAAGTGGGCATTTTCGCGTAAGAATTCAAAGGAATGTTTTTTAGGTTGGATCGGGAACGTCTCCGGATCAGAATCACCTAGAATAACGATCTTTTCTACTTGAATTTCAACAGATTGTCCTTTGCCTTGACTTTCTGTCAACTGACCTATAATATGTACGGCTGCACCAGTAGTTATACGTTTTAATGTTTTTTCGTCGGTATTTTCAAAATCAACAACACATTGAATATTATGGAGTGACGATCCATCATTTAGAGCGATAAAACGATTGGCTCTAAAGGTTCTCACCCAGCCTTTGATGTCAACGTCTTCCGATTTAAAATCGGCCCTTAATAGTTCTGCAACAGTTTTTGATGTCATGGTCATAAATTTAAGTGTGCAAAGATAAAAAAAGCCTATAAGGTTTCAATGTTTAAAGGGGAAAATAGGGGTGAAAAGGATGATAATTGCTGTTTTGAATCTTGATGTGTCAATTTAAAACGGAGAAATAGCAATTAAAACCTTGAAAGGGGTTATAGCGAAAGATTAAAAGTAAATTTCAGTGCGACATTGTCGGTAAGCTTAGGAAGATGATAAGCACCATAGCGGTAAGCAAAACTTAATCCGAAACCAAGAATAATTTTGTTCAATTCAAGACCGGCTTCCGAATAACCTTTGCTAAGCGTGCCAAAAGTAATGCCTTGATGGCGATCTATGGCACTCATGTTTCCTAATGCAAATCGTGAAATCAATACCACTTGGGGTTGGAAGTGCTTTGAAATATGAAAAGGTTTCAGATGATGTTTAAGTTGAAGTGTTGCAAATCGATCTGAAAAAAACTCATTAAAATACATGGTTTCAAAACTGTTGATACCGGCTACGGAAAACCGATTTAAAATGGTAAGTTTATTGATATTATTAGGATAGGCATGGTACATATTGGTCAATGGAATTTGACCTTTGGCTAATCCACCCGTTAATGAGGCTTCAGAAAAAGAAGAACCTTGGGTATTGTGGTCTAATTTGTAAATGGTCCTAAAATCGACTTTGGTAAAATTGAAATCACTGTCAAGTACACCTTTAAAACTTTTGGATACTTGAAGTGTGAAGTTTGGAAATCCTTCTTTCTCTACCACAACATCATCAACCTTTTCAAAGGTATTGAACGGATTCCATTGCAAAGATATTTTTGCAATACTCATTCTGAATTTCTCAAAAACCGTGTCGTCTACAAAAAAGGTATAGTCATAAGTTGGGTCTATGTTACTCCTTGAGAGGTTGGTGTCTGATAGTAAATAAGGCGTGATCCGATGTTCGAGTGAAATGGATTTTGTAATGTGATGATGAAATAGGCTAATATTCAGTAATCGCGGTTCAAAGAATGAAAAGAAGCGTTTGTCCGTTAAAAAAGTAGAGCTTCCTGTTTCTTGCAAATCATCGGTATAGGACCAGTTTACCCAAGTGGAAGAGGCTTTTGATAATCTAAAACCACCGCCAATGCTGTACTTGTATTTATGATCTTTAAAACCGTAAACGAGATAGCCGTTCATCCGGTATTTGTCCGATAATTGGTCGTTGGTTCTTCCGCCCAGGCCTGTTCTTATTCCTTCGTATTGGTTGTATTTTATGAGATATCTAAGATCAATATCAATATATTTTGTCGGGAAGAAACCATTTCCGAGCTGTTTAAAGAACTTGCTTTTTCTGATAGAGTCCTGATAAACAAGTGTTAATGTGTCGCCAGATTTGACAGCAACCTCCGACTGTGCTGAGTAGATAAAAATAAAAAATAAAAGGAGAGCACAGTATTTTTGCATAAAACGAAGGATCGATAATTGTTTTAACGTTAAAAAAAGCGACTTTTGAGTCGCTTTAAATTTATACGGTCATGATTTCCTTTTCTTTTACTTCTAAGGCTTCATCAATTTTTTTAACGTATTTATCGGTCAATTGTTGTACTTCATTTTCAGCACTTTTTTGAATATCTTCGGATACATCACTCAATTTCTTGATTTCGGTATTAGCGTCTTTCCGTGCACTTCGCACCCCAATTTTGGCGTCTTCGGCTTCCGCTTTCGCTTGTTTGGCCAATTCGCGACGACGTTCTTCAGTTAATGGCGGAACGCTAATGATGATCAAATCGCCATTGTTCATTGGGTTAAAGCCCAAGTTTGCGATTTGTATGCCTTTTTCAATTTCTTGGATCATCTTTTTTTCCCAAGGCTGTACGGTTATGGTTCGTCCGTCTGGGGTATTTATGTTGGCAATTTGGCTTAATGGTGTTTGAGCGCCATAATAATTAACCATAACACTGCCCAACATGGCTGGGCTTGCTTTTCCTGCCCTGATGTTTGCAAACTGCTTTTCAAGATGCTTGATGGCATTGCCCATAGCTTCTTTTGTACTATCTAGTATAAATATGATGTCTTCGTTCATCGTTGTTATTTTTAATTTCTAAAACATTTTAAAAATCAGTCAATTTTTTAATTCCCGTTAGATTAAAGATTGACTGTTGTTCCGATTTTTTCTCCAGAAACCACTTTTAAAAGATTCCCTTTCTTGTTCATATCAAAAACTATAATTGGCAATTCGTTTTCTTGGCTCAAGGTAAACGCTGTAGTATCCATCACTTTTAGGCCTTTGCTCAAAACATCATCAAAAGTAATATGGTCAAATTTTACAGCAGAGGTATCTTTTTCAGGATCTTTATTGTAAATTCCATCTACGCGAGTGCCTTTTAGGATGACATTGGCCTCAATTTCTATGGCTCTTAAAACTGCAGCAGAATCGGTTGTGAAATAAGGATTTCCGGTACCGCCGCCAAAAATTACCACACGGCCTTTTTCTAAATGGCGCATGGCTTTTCTTCTTATAAATGGCTCTGCTACTTGGTTGATATGAACTGCCGATTGTAAGCGGGTTGGGATTCCTGCATCTTCCAATGCGCTCTGTAATGCCAATCCGTTAATAACTGTTGCCAACATGCCCATGTGGTCACCTTGAACGCGATCCATGCCATGGCTTGCTCCTGCAACACCTCTAAAAATATTTCCACCACCAATAACGATGGCTACTTCAACTCCTAAATCGGTTATTAACTTAATGTCTTCGGCATATTCAGACAAGCGTTGCGGATCAATTCCGTATTGTCTGTTTCCCATTAAAGCCTCGCCTGATAGTTTGAGTAGAATTCTCTTGTATTTCATGTGTTGTGTTGAAAAGTTTAGCAAATATAATGATTATTGTAATTTACAAAAGTAGAAGTTGCTTATTTCCATTTTAAGGTTTCCATGATGTGCCTGATGTCCTTTTTTAAATAATCGGCAGCAGGTAAGATGGAATCATAATTTGGTTTGGCGTAAAAATAAAGCGATCCATTTAGAAAATGGTTGATGCTATCCGTAACATAAAATTGAGATTGCGATGCGGCATTACCACCAATTTCATAGAACATACCATAAACCCGATGTTCTGGGTTTTCGTATAGATTGCCTTCAATGATATCTGCTTTTTGAGTGTGTTCTTGGGTAAGGTTTTGTGATTCGCGAATCAATGTCATTAGGTTGTCATCGGTTACTTTTATATAAGTGAGGTAGATGGTGCCCTTTAACGCCGGATAATCAATATTGATTCCTAAAGATCCTGTTTTTTCATCGGTTTTGACTTTTCTTACGTGTGGTGCCAAGGTGTTTTTTTCGAATATAAAAGGCAAATCGTTTTCGGTTTCTATATATTTTGCTGGTGGATAATCCAATCGCAAATACCCTTTTGGTTTAGGGACTGGGTCATTGCCGCACGAAAAACAAATGCAAGCTATGAATCCAAGGGCTAAAACTTTGAATTTTGTCATTTTAAAATGGTGAATTTTACTTGTTTGATGCGCTTTTTGTCCAAAGCCTCAATAGTGAATGCGTAATTTTTGAAATTTATCTTGCTGTTTCGTCTTGGGAAAACTCCTGAGATTTCAAGGACAAAACCAGCAATGGTTTCAGCCTCTCCTTTATGGTTTTCAAAATCAGATTCGTCATCAAGATCGATGATTTTATAAAATTCTTTTAACGTGGTTTTACCATCAAAGGTATAGTTGTAGTCATCAATTTTGGTGAAGATTAAATCGTCATCGTCAAACTCATCACTAATATCTCCAACAATTTCTTCAATAATGTCTTCTAAAGAAACAATCCCAGAAGTGCCTCCATATTCATCAACCACGACCGCAAGATGGACTTTTTTCTCTTGAAATTCGGCCATTAAATCATCCAGTTTTTTGTTTTCTGGCACAAAAAAAGGTTCGCGCAGCAGGGTGATCCAATCAAATTGTTTTCGGTCTATATAAGGTAAAAGATCCTTAACGTAGAGGACGCCCACAACATTATCAATGGTTTCTTTATAAACAGGAATTCTTGAATACCCATTTTCTACAACTTCAGATATAATTTCGGAGTATTTTTGGTCCACGGATAAAGCAAAAATATCAATACGAGGACGCATCACTTGTTTGGTGTAAGTGTTTCCAAATGAGACGATGCCTTGTAGTATTTTGTGCTCTTCCATGGTCGTTTCATGTTCATCCGTTAGCTCTAAAGCTTGAGATAGTTGGTTGACACTGATGTTGGATTTCTGTTTGCCTAATTTGTTGTGAATTCCGAGTGTGATGGAGCGCATGGGTAAACTTATTGGCGAAAATAGAACGTCTAGGACTTTAATGGGTTGTGCCATAAATGTTGCAAACTTTATCCTATTTCTATTGGCATAAATCTTTGGAAGGATTTCACCAAAAAGCAAAATCAGAAAAGTGGCAACAACCACATCAAAAATAAATGCAAGATCTATTTTATATTCTAAAACCTGGACTACCATATTTCGTCCTTCAAATACAATTTCGCTTAAAGTGGCAAAGAGCAATACCGCTGCAATATTGATAAAGTTATTAGCAACGAGAATGGTTGCCAATAATTTTTTAGGACGTTCCAAAAGTTTTGAGATAATTTGGAATGCGACAGACTTTTGCTGCAATCCATTGTCAATATCCGCTCTTGTTAAAGAGAAAAAAGCAACTTCTGCACCCGAAATTAGTGCGGAACACGTGAGTAATATAAGTATTGAAATAACTCCTATAATTAACGAGAAGTTATCGGAAGCTAGAAAGATTAGGAATTGCGTGGGTTCGGGATCCAAGACCAATGAATTAGTTAGATGTTTTAAAATGGTAAATCGTCATTTTGTTCGGGTTCTTCAATGTTTTTATTAGGAGCTATTGAAGATGGTCCCTGATTTGAATGATTTTCTTGGCTTTCTGATTTTGTAGTCAGAAATGTAAAATCTGTACAGTGAATTTCGGTAGAATAACGTTCGATGCCTTTATCATCAGTCCATTTTCTTGTTTTGATGCGTCCTTCAATATAAACTTTGTCGCCTTTGCTTAAGTATTTTTCACATATTTCGGCGGCTTTATTGCGTACTACAATGTTATGCCATTCGGTATTGGTAACGCGTTCGTTGGTTTGTTTGCTTATGTACGTCTCGTTGGTGGCCAAAGGAAACCTGCCAATGCAATTTTTTTCATCAAAATAATGCATTTTCACATCGTCTCCCAAGTGACCGATTAACATCACTTTATTTAAAGTTCCTGACATAATATATTGAAATTCTACCTGCAAAATTAACCATTTGCTTTGACTTTTTTAAAAGTAATGAAAAAATATCAATTTTTATCTATTGTACTATTTAATTAAGCTTCTTGATATGAAAGTTTATTTACTGTATATAAAGTATAATAACAGTATAATCAGTTCGTTGCATTTATTTTTAGGCTGATGTTTTTTATTTTGAGTTATCGTATTAATAAGAGCCTGTTTAAATTTTAGCGAAATATTTATTTTGGAAGTATTTATTTTTCTTGGTTGTATTTTCATGCTCTACTTAGTATCTTTTAACCATTGAATACTTGATTTCGCCCACTAAATCTGCATTATCAAAAACTAAAATCTATCTAAAAGGAACTATAGAAAATCAAACTATAACTTTTACACAAGCTCTAAAATTTGAACACGCTATAAATATGATTATTTGAAGGTTGAAATTTGTTCTTATAATTGTTTAAAGCTATAATAGGCTTGATATTGCAGATTTTGTTTGTTTAAATTTTCAATAGCATGGCATTAGATTTACTTCATTATCAATTAAAAAGATGTTCTTTGTAAAAGACGAATGAAAAATTGTGTTTTTTCTTTACAAAATGTTTGCAAAAGTAGAAGTTAATTGTAAATTTGCATCCTCAATTAGAGATTGGCCCATGGTGTAACTGGCAACACGTCTGGTTTTGGTCCAGAAGAGTCTAGGTTCGAGCCCTAGTGGGCCAACAAGAATTGAAATCCCGATTTAGCAATAAGTCGGGATTTTTCGTTTTTAAATCTTAAAGGTTATTACAGGTCTTTTGGCATGGTTGACTACATCTTCACCAATACTTCCATTAAAGAAGTGCGCAATTCCTTGTCTGCCATGAGTGCTAATCCCAATCAAATCTGCATCGATTTCTTTGGCAAAATTCAAAATCCCAGCTTCTACGCTTTCATCATTATAAATATGGATAGTATAATCCATGAAGTCATAATCTTTGATGAAATCTTCTATCCGACGATTAGCTTCGGAGGTTGAAATAAAATTATTGGCCGTGTTGACCATCAGCAGATACATTTTTGCTCCAAATGCCTTGGCAAATTCTGTAGCCTGTCTGTAAGTTTCTTTGTTATCCTTTTTAAAATCGGATGCAAAAACAAAACGGTCTATGTTAAATTTGTCATGGCTGCTTTTAATTACCAAAACGGGGATGTGGGAGGTGCGAACTACTTTTTCGGCATTGGAGCCAATAAACATCTCCTTAAATCCGCTAGCACCATAAGATCCCATAACAATGAGGTCCACATTGTGTTCATGGCATGTATCAACAATGCCGCTGAATGATGGGAAGTTTTTTACAATATCATGGACCTTGACCCCTTTGAGGAATTCTTTTGCCAATAATGCTTCAAACCGTTGCTCTGCCAGTTTTATGAAAAACATGGCTTCGGGTACAGCGCTTGGGCTGTTCATCACATCAAAATCTTGCATGGGGAGTTCTAGCATGTGGAGTAAATAAATTTCGGAATCGTATTTTTTAGCTAATTGAACGGCTACTTTTAAGGCGTTCTCTGCTTGCTCTGAGAAGTCTGTAGGGACCAATATTTTTTTCATAATACAAGAAATTGTTCAATAAATATAAAAATAATAATTGAAATCGACTTTATATGCTTTGGATAAATCAATAATAAAATTGTATATTTGCACCGCTGAATGATAAAAGAAAACATGAGGGGACAAGGGAGTCCCCTCTTTTTATACTAATATAATGCTAAGCGAAACCATAGTTAAAGATTTGATAGAGCGAGGATTGGAGGAGAGGCCAGATCTTTTTTTAATCGATTTTAGTTTGCTTCCCGATAATAAAATCACCGTTGTGATTGACGGTGATAATGGTGTGACTGTTGAGGATTGTATATTCATGAGCCGTGCCATAGAACATAATTTGGATAGGGAAGACGATGATTTTTCGTTAGATGTGGCTTCAGCTGGAGCAACTTCTCCTTTGGTAAATAAAAGACAGTACAAAAAAAATATCGGCAGAACTTTAGAGGTTAAGGCAAATCCCGATGTAAATATTGAAGGTGTTTTGACTGAAGTTGATGATATTGAAGTAACTTTGGAGTGGAGCGCAAAAGAACCAAAGCCAGTAGGTAAAGGTAAGACAGAGGTAATAAAGCAGGCTAAAATTAAATATGAGGATATTTTAGAAGCTAAAGTGATAATAAAATTTTAATTCGAAGTAATTATGGAAAATATAGCGTTAATTGATTCTTTTTCAGAATTTAAAGACGATAAATTAATAGATCGTGTAACGTTAATGGCAATTTTAGAAGATGTTTTAAGAAACGCTCTAAAAAAGAAGTATGGTGATGACGATAACTTTGATATCATTATAAATCCTGATAAAGGGGATTTGGAGATTTGGAGAAACAGGATTGTTGTGGCTGATGGTGAGGTAGAAGAACCTAATCAGGAAATTGAATTGTCCGAAGCGCGTAAAATTGAACCTGACTTTGAAGTTGGTGAAGATGTAGCAGAAGAAGTGAAGCTTATTGATTTAGGAAGACGTTCGATTTTGGCATTACGTCAAAATCTGATTTCTAAAATCCATGAGCATGACAATACTAACATTTACAAACATTTCAAGGATCTAGTTGGCGATATTTATACTGCAGAAGTACATCATATTCGTCATAGAGCCATTATCCTTTTGGATGATGAAGGCAACGAAATCATCCTTCCAAAAGAAAAACAAATTCCATCCGATTTTTTCCGCAAAGGTGAAAATGTAAAAGGAATTATTGAAAGCGTCGAGTTAAAAGGAAACAAGCCAACCATTATCATGTCTAGAACAGCTGATGTGTTTTTGGAAAAATTATTTGAGCAGGAAATTCCCGAAGTTTTTGACGGACTGATTACAATCAAGAAAGTGGTTAGAATGCCAGGCGAAAAGGCTAAAGTAGCAGTCGATTCTTATGATGATAGAATTGATCCCGTTGGCGCTTGTGTAGGTATGAAAGGTTCAAGAATACATGGTATTGTAAGAGAGTTGGGCAATGAGAATATTGACGTAATCAATTATACCAATAACGTTCAACTGTTCATTACCCGTGCCTTGAGTCCGGCAAGAGTGACCTCTGTAAAGATCAATGAAGAGACTAAACGTGCCGAAGTAATTCTTAAACCCGAGGAGGTTAGCAAAGCGATTGGTAGAGGCGGTCATAACATCCGTTTGGCAGGGCAATTAACGGGTTATGAGATTGATGTGTTTAGAGAAGGCGCAGAAGAAGATGTCGAATTATCAGAATTTACGGACGAAATTGAAGGCTGGATTATTGCAGAATTCAGCAAAGCAGGTTTAGATACCGCCAAGAGTATATTAGAGCAAGATGTTCAGGATTTGGTTAAAAGAACCGATTTAGAAGAAGAAACCATTTTAGATGTTATCAGGATTCTTAAGGAAGAATTTGAAGAATAACACATATTTAAGTTATATTAGAAGCAATTTATGGCTGATACAATTAGATTAAATAAAGTATTAAGAGAACTCAATATTTCTATTGACCGTGCTGTTGATTTTTTGGAATCAAAGGGCATTGCTGTGGATAAGAGTCCTAATACAAAAATTTCAGATGATGTTCATGCGATTCTTTCCAATGAATTTCAAACGGATGCCAATAAAAAACAAGCCTCTCAGGAGGTTAGTGAGGCCAAGTTGAAAGAAAAGGAAGAGTTACGTGAGCAACGTGAGCGTGAGATTGAGGAAAAACAAAGGAAGGAAGAAGCCAGCAAAAACATCATAAGGGCTAGAGCTGAATTAAGTGGGCCAAGGCAAGTTGGGAAAATTGATTTGGAACCTAAAAAAGTGGAAAGTCCTAAGGAGGAAAAGCCAGTAGAAGTTGAAAAGCAACCAGAGCCTGTTGTACAACCTTCTGTTCCTGTTGAAGAAACCCCAAAAGTGGAAATCAAGCCGGAAATCGTTAATGAAGAACCTAAACAAGTTGAAAAAACTAATGACGAACCTCTTTCTGTTGAGGTGACTCCTAAAGTTGAAAAGACTGAAAAGGTTGAAAAATCTGAGAAGCCGAAAAAGCCAAAAAAAGTCGAGAAGCCAGATGTCCTCGAAACTACAGGTGTTGATGATGAACAGATTGTTACGCAATATCAAAAGTTGACCGGTCCTAAAATTGCTGGAGAAAAGATTGATCTTTCTCAATTTGAGAAACCAAAAAAGAAGAAAGAAGATAAAAAAGCTGCAGCCGGCGATGCCAACAAGAAAAAAAGACGCCGTATTAGTAAAGGTCCTGCTACACCTGGTGCTCCTGGTGGTGCAAAACCAGCGTTTGCCTCCAACAGAGGAGGAGCTACAAGTCCTAATTATAAAGGAAAAGGTGGTGGACGAACCAGTACCGTAAAAGAAGAGCCAAGTGAAGCTGATGTACAAAAGCAGGTTCGTGAGACCTTAGAAAAGCTTCAAGGTAAGTCTAATAGAGGCAAAGGTGCTAAATATAGAAGAGACAAGAGAGATCAACACCGTCAACAGACAGAAAAGGATATTGAGCAGCAAGAAGCGGAAAGCAAAGTATTGAAAGTAACGGAGTTTGTTACAGCAAGTGAAGTCGCAACGATGATGGACGTTCCTGTAACACAAATTATTTCGGCATGTATGTCGCTCGGAATGATGGTAACCATGAACCAACGTTTGGATGCTGAGACTTTATCAGTTGTTGCCGATGAGTTTGGATACGACGTTGAATTTGTGACTTCTGATCTTGAAGACAGTATTGAAGTTATTGAAGATAAACCAGAAGACTTAAGATCGCGTGCGCCAATTGTTACTGTAATGGGACACGTTGACCACGGAAAAACATCACTTTTGGATTATATCCGTAAAGAAAATGTTATTGCTGGTGAGTCGGGTGGAATTACTCAGCATATCGGTGCTTATGCTGTCCAGTTGGAAAATGGTCAAAGGGTAGCTTTCTTAGATACGCCAGGTCACGAGGCTTTTACGGCGATGCGAGCTCGTGGTGCGCAAATTACCGATTTAGTTATTATTGTGATTGCTGCGGATGATTCCATCATGCCTCAAACCAAGGAGGCTATTTCCCATGCGCAAGCCGCTGGTGTGCCAATTATTTTTGCAATTAATAAAATCGATAAGCCAACGGCAAATCCTGAAAAAGTAAAAGAAGCTTTAGCACAAATGAACCTATTAGTTGAAGATTGGGGAGGGAAAGTTCAATCTCAAGACATATCAGCCAAAACTGGTTTGGGTGTTAAGGATTTATTGGAAAAAGTACTTCTTGAAGCTGAGTTATTAGAGCTTAAAGCAAATCCTAATAAACGTGCAGAAGGAACTGTGGTTGAAGCATTTCTGGATAAAGGTAGGGGATATGTATCTACAATATTAGTACAGGCCGGAACCTTACGAGTTGGTGATTATGTACTTGCTGGGAAAAATAGCGGTAAAGTAAGAGCTATGCAAGATGAGCGTGGTAAGGAAGTTAAATCTGCCGGACCATCTACCCCAGTATCTATTTTAGGGCTGGATGGCGCGCCTCAAGCAGGAGATAAATTTACTGTCTTTGACGATGAACGTGAAGCACGACAAATTGCGGCAAAGCGTATGCAATTGCAGCGTGAGCAGTCGGTCAGAACACAACGTCATATTACCCTAGATGAGATTGGCCGACGTATTGCACTTGGAGACTTCCAAGAGTTGAACATTATCCTTAAAGGTGATGTTGACGGATCAGTGGAAGCGTTGACAGATTCCTTCCAAAAACTTTCTACAGAAGAGATTCAAGTCAACATTATCCATAAAGGTGTGGGTGCAATTACTGAAAGTGATGTTTTATTGGCAACAGCGTCTGATGCGATTATCATTGGGTTTAACGTAAGACCAATGGGCAATGCACGTCAAATTGCCGATAAGGAAGAAATCGATATCAGAATGTATTCTATTATATACGATGCTATCAACGACCTTAAAGATGCAATGGAAGGTATGTTGTCTCCAGAGCTTAAAGAAGAAATCACTGGTACAGCCGAAATTAGAGAAATCTTTAGAGTTTCTAAAATTGGATCAATTGCTGGATGTATGGTTACTTCCGGTAAGATATTCAGAAACTCAAGTATCCGTTTAATTAGAGAAGGTGTTGTAGTTTATACAGGCGAGCTGGCATCATTAAAACGATTTAAAGACGACGTTAGAGAAGTTTCTAAAGGCTATGATTGTGGAATGCAGATTAAGAATTATAATGACATTTACGAGAATGATGTTATTGAAGCCTTCCATGAAGTAGAAGTAAAAAAGAAATTGAAATAATTAGTAATTATTATAATCAAAAAGCGACTCCAACGAGTCGCTTTTTTTATTTTGGTGTGGTCAATACGTATTCCGATTATATGGAATCCTGTTATTTTGGATTCTAAATGCCACTTTATTGTTCTAAAAAAGAAGTTTTGATTATTGGAATGATAATTTCTGTAAAGGTTTGATTTAATCTTAAATCAAGATTCGATTAATTGTTTATCTAAAACTATAAAGCCGTTTTAGCTCTTTTTGGGTTGAAGAATAAAAGCATTGGCATAACTTTTTTTAACCGTAATGAGTGCGCGGTCTGCTTCTAATCGCGTTCTGAAATTACCTACTCTTATTTTGTAGTTCGGTTGCTCGTACTCAATAAAATTAGCCCAATCTGGGAAAAGTGTTGTGACCTGGGTTTTGATGGCTTGTGCATCACTTCGTGCAGATCTGCTTGAGCCTGAAAAAATTTGGATGGTAAATGCATTCACGGTTGCCAAATCTTTTTTGAATTCTAAAAGCTTGTCAATATCCTTATCTTGATTAATTGTTACGACTCCTTGTTGGGCTTGTAAATCAGGTAAAGTTGAAACAAATAAAAGTGCTATAAATGATAGTTTTGCAATAGGTTTAAGCATAGAATGGTTTTTTTTAACGAATGAATTGATTTTTAATTGTAAATAAGATATTTGTAAACTATCTAGGGTTGTGCAAAAATATTAAAATTATTCTTTAATGCGCATTGCTAGAAATATTTAACCAAAACACACCCATTTTATTATTTAGAACGTTTATAAATTAGCAACTAACAGTTCTGTAACATTTCTAAAATCGACTTTAAGTATTACTTTTGGCAGAGATTTTATAACTGTATTTTTTCTTTCTCACATGAAAAAATCATACCAAAGTTTGGAAGCTAACTCAACTAACAATATGAAACAGGTGATATACCGTAATTTGACTTCTAATATATTAAAATTAGGATTTTTTATTGTACTTGCGTTTACAACATCACTTCACGCTCAAGAAGGTGATCCTGCCAAAGGAAAAACATTATATAATGCTAATTGTGCCGCATGCCATAAATTAGATGGTCCTATGACTGGACCTCCCTTGCGTAACATTGAGCAAATATTAGCCGACGAGCAAGGTCTTGATAGAGCTTGGTTGCAGGCTTGGATTCGCAATAGTGCTGGACTTATTAAGTCTGGTGATGCCTATGCCAACAAGATTTACAACGACTATAACAAGCTCCCAATGATGCCTTTCCCGCAGTTGTCAGATCAGGATATCAGTGATATTTTGGCTTATACAGCTCAAGAAAAGGCGGTTCCTAAAGCTCCAGAAGCAGGTGTTGCTTCAGGTTCAGGGAGTTCTTCTTCTTCAGGAGGGGTTTCAAACGAATTGATTCTTGGCGCATTAGCTGTTTTATTCGGGTTATTGGCCTTGGCGTTGGTTTTGGTAAGACGCACATTGAATCGTTTTGCTCAAGCTAAAGGCGTTGAAGTGGAAGGTAAAGGCGTGTCTATCTGGACAGCGTTTATCAAAAATCAGTTCTTGGTTTTGGTAACTACTGTTTTATTATTGCTGGCAAGCGCCTATTTTGTTTATGGCTATTTTATGCAAATAGGTGTAGACCAAGGTTACGAGCCTGTCCAGCCAATCCACTACTCGCATAGAATTCATGCCGGTGACAATGGTATTGATTGTAAGTATTGTCACTCTTCTGCACGTGTTAGTAAAACGGCTGGTATTCCTTCTTTAAACGTTTGTATGAATTGTCATAAATCTGTTTCAGAGGTTTCAGAAGAAACTTTAGCTGAAGGTCGTGCTTATGGCGTAGATTATAATGCTGAAATTGAAAAGCTTTATGCTGCTGCTGGATGGAGTCCTTCTGAGCAGAAATATACTAGCGAGCCTCAGCCGGTGAAATGGATCCGTATCCATAATCTTCCTGATTTTGCTTATTTCAATCACTCACAACACGTTACTGTTGGAGGGATTGAGTGCCAAACGTGTCATGGACCAGTAGAGTCCATGGAGATTGTGTCGCAACATTCGTCATTAACTATGGGCTGGTGTATAACTTGCCATAGGGAAACTGATGTTAAAGTTGAGAATAATGAGTATTACACTAAAATTCACGAAGAGCTATCTAAGAAGTATGGGGTAGAAAAACTAACTGTTGCTCAAATGGGTGGTTTGGAATGTGGTAAATGTCATTACTAAAAAATAGTTTCTATTACTTTCCTAAGTTGTCAATTGGCCGCTAGGAAAAAGCACGAGCCCTTTTGGGATTTAAACAAACAAAAAAGATACAGTTAGAGTTTTCATAAGAAAATAAAGAACGATCAATTAATAACAATTAAAGAATATGTCATCAAACAAGAAATACTGGAAAAGTGTTGAAGAGCTGAATACAGACAGTTCGATTGTTAAGGCACTAACACAAAATGAATTTGTTGAAGAAATTCCTACTGACGAGTTTTTAGGTAACAAATCCACTTTGGAATCGTCTTCAACAACACGTCGTGATTTCTTAAAATACGTTGGTTTCAGTACAGCCGCCGCATCTTTGGCAGCTTGTGAAGGGCCAGTTATTAAATCCATTCCCTACGTTGTACAGCCCGAAGAGATCATACCTGGTGTAGCTAACTTTTATGCTACAACTATTGCTGACGGTTTTGATTTTTCCAGTGTTTTAGTGAAAACTCGAGAAGGACGTCCAATTAAGATTGATAATAATAATATGGCGGCTTCACAAGGTGGAGTAAATGCACGTGTGCATGCGTCCATTTTAGGATTGTACGACAACTTGAGGGTGAAAGGACCTAAAAAAGGTCAAGAGGACATTTCTTGGGCTACCTTCGATTCTGAAACCAAGCAAAAGTTAGCTGATATCATGAGTGCCGGAAAGGAGATTGTGCTATTAACACAAACTTTTGCCAGTCCTTCAACCAGCAAATTGATTGCCAAATTCAAGGAAAAATATAATAATGTACGCCATGTAGTTTATGATGCCGTTTCGGAGTCTACAGCATTGGATGCCTACCAGGCAAAATATGGTGAGCGTGGTTTGGCAAATTATGAATTTGATAAAGCTAGCGTTATTGTTTCCGTTGGAGCTGATTTTCTTGGTGATTGGCAAGGTGGAGGATATGAATCTGGATATTCCAAAGGTCGTATTCCAACAGACGGGAAGATGTCAAGACATATTCAAATAGAATCAAACATGTCATTAACAGGCGCTAATGCAGATAAGCGTATTCCTGTCACGCCTACACAGCAAAAGCAAGTGTTGGCAAAATTATATAGTTATGTTACTGGTCAATCTGTATCAACAGATTTACCTTCTCATATCGACGAAGCGGTTCAAAAAGTTGCTGCCGAGTTAAAAAAAGCTGGAAGCAACGGTGTTCTCGTATCGGGCGTTAATGATGTTAATGCACAAACCGTAGTATTGGAAATTAATGCCGCATTAGGAAGTAAAGCATTTGATGCAGCAACACCTGTCAAAAAGAGACAAGGTAATGATAAAGAAGTGTCAGCTTTAATTGCAAATATGAATGCAGGAAAAGTTGGAGCACTAATCATGAGCGGCGTCAATCCTGTATATACTTTACCAAATTCAGATGAATTTGTTGAAGGATTGAAGAAAACGGACTTGTCGATTACGTTTACGTTGAAAGCTGATGAAACGGCATCGCATGTTGGTTATATCGCCGCAGCCCCACACTATTTAGAGTCTTGGGGTGATGTGGAACTTAAGAAAGGTCATTTTGGTTTAATGCAACCTACGATTCGTCCGTTGTTTGATACGCGCCAGTTTCAGGATGCTTTGTTAAAATGGACAGAAAGCGATCTTTCATATTATGATTTTATAAAACAAAACTGGAGTACTGGAGTGTTGGGTAATGCTTCGTTTAATCAGGCGTTGCACGATGGTGTCTTTGTAGCTTCTGGATTAGCTGGTGCTTTAGGTTCAGTGGGGCCAAGCTCAAAATCTACAACTACGACTACTACAGAATTAAAAGATAAAAAAGACAGAACCTTTGTTGGCGGTATCATTCATGATGTTGCTGTAGGTGTTGGTATTAAGAAGGAAGATCAGGACGAATATGTAACGACTTCAGCTACAACTACAACTTCTATACCTGGTACAGCAGTAGTTGGTGGGATAGCACCTGTTTCTGGTGGAGACGCAGCGAGAGCATTAGCTTCAGCTACGGCATCACAAGGACTGGAATTGCAACTTTATACAAAAACTGGTATGGGTGATGGTCAACAAGCCAATAACCCTTGGTTACAAGAATTTCCAGATCCAATTACAAGAACTACTTGGGATAACTATGTTACAGTTTCTAGTGCGGATGCCAAAAATCTAAATATTAAAAATTGGCATGTTGCCAATGGTGGTCTTAATGGTAGTTTGGTGGAATTGACTGTTAATGGTAAAGTGATTACTGTTCCGGCCATTATTCAACCAGGTCAAGCGGTTGGTTCTATCGGTCTGTCATTCGGTTATGGCCGTACAGAAGGACTGAAGGAAGAAATGCAGACTGGAAAAAATGCCTATCCTTTTTACAAAGATTTCAATAATGTCCAAACGGATGTTTCCTTAAAAGTTGTATCGGGTGAGCACGAATTTGCTTGTGTACAGTTGCATAACACGCTAATGGGCCGTGGTGATATCATCAAGGAAACTACACTAGAAATTTTCAACACAAAAGATAAAGAATATTATAACCCACTTCCAAAAGTATCATTAAATCACGTAGAGACGCCATCAACTGAGGTGAATTTATGGGATGATTTTGACCGCTCTATTGGACATCACTTTAACCTGTCAATTGATTTGAATGCTTGTACAGGATGTGGTGCTTGTGTGATTGCATGTCATGCCGAAAACAACGTTCCTGTAGTTGGTAAATCAGAAATGCGACGAAGTAGAGATATGCACTGGTTGCGCATCGATAGATACTATTCATCTGAGGATACTTTTATTGGTGACATTGAGAAGAAAGAATCAGCATCAGGTCTAACAGGTGAAACTGGTATCAGAACTACTCTTAAAAACATGGAGACAGCGGCAGCAAATCCTCAGGTAGCGTTTATGCCTATGATGTGTCAGCACTGTAACCATGCGCCTTGTGAGACGGTTTGTCCTGTTGCGGCAACTTCGCATGGTCGTCAAGGTCAAAACCATATGGCTTATAACCGTTGTGTTGGTACACGTTACTGTGCTAACAACTGTCCTTATAAAGTGCGTCGCTTTAACTGGTTCCGTTATAATTTGAACGATGAATTTGATTACAATATGAATGACGATTTAGGACGTATGGTTCTTAATCCAGATGTTGTGGTTCGTTCAAGAGGAGTGATGGAGAAATGTTCATTGTGTATCCAAAAAACACAAAAAACGATTCTGGATGCCAAACGTGATGGACGTGTTATTAAGGATGGCGAATTCCAAACAGCTTGTTCTGCAGCTTGTGGAACTGGAGCGATGGTATTTGGCGACATCAATGATAAAGAAAGTAAAGTTGCAAAACTTAAAGAAGATAAACGTATGTATCACGCCTTGGAATACATTGGCACACAGCCAAACGTACAGTACCACACAATCGTGAGAAATACAACTGAAGCATAATTATTAATTAAGATATAATTCTAAAAGCATTATGGCGTCTCATTACGAAGCACCTATTAGAAGACCTTTAGTACTAGGTGAAAAATCATACCACGATGTTTCCGTGGATATAGCTAAACCTGTAGAAGGAAAAGCCAATAAATCTTGGTGGATAGTATTTTCTATTTCATTAGCAGCTTTCCTTTGGGGAGTTGGATGTATCATTTATACCATTGCCACAGGAATTGGTGTTTGGGGTCTTAATAAAACCATTGGTTGGGCCTGGGAC
The DNA here is from genome assembly GCF_035577925.1 of Gelidibacter sp. Taxonomy (GTDB): domain Bacteria; phylum Bacteroidota; class Bacteroidia; order Flavobacteriales; family Flavobacteriaceae; genus Gelidibacter. The sequence continues at coordinate 24,519 of NZ_DATJCY010000210.1, forward strand.
ATTACCAACTTCGTTTGGTGGGTTGGTATAGGTCATGCTGGTACATTGATTTCTGCGGTATTGTTATTATTCCGTCAAAAATGGCGTATGGCCATTAACCGTTCGGCCGAAGCGATGACTATTTTTGCGGTAATCCAAGCAGGTTTGTTTCCATTAATTCATATGGGTCGTCCATGGTTAGGGTATTGGGTACTACCGATACCAAATCAATTTGGGTCTTTATGGGTTAACTTTAACTCGCCGTTACTTTGGGACGTGTTTGCAATTTCAACGTATTTATCAGTTTCATTAGTGTTTTGGTGGACTGGTCTATTACCTGACTTTGCTATGATTCGTGATAGAGCTGTAAAACCATTCCAGAAAAAGATATACTCATTGTTAAGTTTTGGTTGGTCTGGTAGAGCTAAAGACTGGCAGCGTTTTGAAGAAGTATCTTTGGTTCTTGCTGGTTTGGCAACACCACTTGTACTTTCTGTACATACCATTGTGTCTTTTGACTTTGCGACATCGATTGTTCCGGGATGGCATACAACAATTTTCCCGCCATACTTCGTTGCTGGTGCAATTTTCTCTGGATTTGCGATGGTAAACACCCTTTTAATCATCATGAGAAAAGTGGTCAGTCTTGAAGACTATATTACCGTACAGCATATTGAGTTAATGAACATCGTTATCATGATTACGGGTTCTATTGTAGGTGTTGCTTATATAACTGAGTTGTTTATAGCTTGGTATTCTGGAGTAGAATATGAGCAATATGCTTTCTTGAATAGAGCAACTGGACCTTACTGGTGGGCATATTTATTAATGATGACTTGTAACGTATTTTCACCTCAGTTTATGTGGTTTAAGAAATTGCGTACCAGTATTATGTTTTCGTTCTTTATTTCCATTGTTGTAAACGTTGGAATGTGGTTTGAACGATTTGTGATTATTGCTACGTCATTACATAGAGATTACTTACCATCATCATGGACAATGTTCCAACCAACATTTGTTGATATCGGTGTATTTATTGGTACCATTGGTTTTTTCTTTGTATTGTTCTTATTATATGCACGTACCTTCCCGGTAATTGCGCAAGCAGAGATCAAAACAATCATGAAGTCTTCAGGTGAACGTTATAAACGAATCCGTGATTCTGGTGGAAGTTTAGTTGGAACAGGTACCGATCCGCGAACCCATAAAGTTATTCCTTATACCACAGTGCCAAAATCAGGAGAAAAAGTAGTTAAGAAGGCACAAGATCCAAAATCTATTAGTAAGTTATTGGAAACCGTGGGTGCTTTTGACGAAACATCTCATACTAAGGATAACCTACAATTGATTAACGGCATAGGTCCAAAAATGGAAGAAGTGCTTAACAGCATTGGTATTTTCTCCTTTGTTCAAGTTAGTAATATGACCAAGGTAGAGTACGATTTGTTAGACGAGATTACAGAGTCATTCCCAGGTCGCGCAGAACGTGATGATTGGGCAGGACAAGCAAAAACATTAATAAACAATAAATAGTAGCATGGAAGATTCTTCAAAAGTTATTCACGCTTTTTATACTGATGATGATGTCTTGATGGCTGCCGTTAAGAAAGTACGCGCAGAACGATATCATATTGAAGAAATATATACGCCTTTTCCGGTTCACGGATTAGACGTAGCAATGGGGTTGGCTCCGACAAGAATTGCCATCACATCATTTTTATATGGTCTCGTAGGATTGGTCGTTTCTGTGGTATTGATGAATTACATTATGATTGAAGATTGGCCTCAGAACATTGGAGGTAAACCAAGCTTTAGTTATATTGAAAACATGCCTGCGTTTGTTCCTATTATGTTTGAGTTAACCGTATTTTTCGCGGCTCACTTAATGGTGATAACGTTTTATTTACGTAGTAGAATGTGGCCATTTAAAAAGGCTGAAAATCCTGATGTTAGAACCACGGATGATCATTTCTTAATGGAAATTAGTGCTGGAGCTAATGTTGAAGAGCAGCTAGAACTTTTAAAAGACACTGGAGCAGTAGAAATTACTTTAATTGATAAAGCAAATTAGTACACATGAAGAGCTTATTTAAATTAGTGGGATTGATGGTTGTTTTGATTTCTTTTGCGTCTTGCCAAAAGAAAAACAGACCTAATTATCAATTTTTCCCAGATATGTATGAGTCAATAGGATATGAAACTTACGGCGAAGTGCACTTCTTACCTGATGGAATGGAAGCTAAAATGCCTGTAGCAGGGACTGTTGCAAGAGGATACAAACCTTTTGATATAGATGGTTCTTTAGAGGGCTATGACCTGGCTAAAGCAACTTTAGTAAGTCCTTTGGATTCTACTCAGATTGATTCCCAAAGAGGAGCGGTGTTATACGACATTTACTGCGGCGTTTGTCATGGAAATAAAGGTGATGGTCAAGGAATTTTAGTGAAACGAGAGAAAATTCTTGGAGTTCCAGCATTTGACGATCCAGGTAGAGGTTTGACCCAAGGAAGTGTGTACCACACTATTCATTATGGAAAGAATGTCATGGGGTCTTACGCTAACCAATTGAATGAAGAAGAGCGTTGGCAAGTAGTAGATTACGTTATGCATTTGAAAGCACAATTAGGAGGAAGTCAGACTGTTAAAGATTAAATATAGATATGTATACATTTTCAAATAGATTAAAGACATTTTCAATCATCCTCGTTGTATTGGGTGTTTTAGGAGTGGCTTATGGTTTTATGACATCTCATAAATCTTTAGACGAAGTCAAGACCATGTTGGTTGAAGAACATGCACATGAAGTTGCTGAGGCCGGTTTGCAAGCGCAGGTTGCTGCATCTGACCATGATGTTAGTGATGACTCACATGCTACGCACGTACAAGAACAATTAGCCAAGAGACCTTGGTCTGCTGTTTATGTCGCTGCATTTTTCTTTATGATGATAGCCCTAGGGGCTTTAGCCTTTTATGCTATCCATATTGCTGCCCAGGCAGGATGGTCTCCATTATTGATGCGTGTTATGGAAGGTATCTCGGCATATTTACTACCAGGTGCTATAATTGTAGTGGCACTTGCCGTTGGATCGCATTATATCGGAACAAATAATGAGATATTCATTTGGATGAATGAAGATGTCGTTGCAGGTGATAAATTAATTCAAAACAAATCTGGGTATTTGAACATTACAGCGTTCCTGATTAGAGCTATTATCTTTATTGCAGGATGGTGTACTTACAGACATTTTGCACGCAAATTTTCAATTGCCCAAGATAATGCCGAACCTGGTGATAATAGATATTTCAAAAAATCGTTCCGAATTGCCGCTGGATTCCTAGTGTTTTATATGTACACAGAATCGATCATGTCTTGGGACTGGATTATGAGTGTTGATCCGCACTGGTTCAGTACACTATTTGGCTGGTACGTTTTTGCAGGTATGATGGTAAGTGCTGTTACCGTAATTGCTATGGTGACAATTTACTTAAAAACAAAAGGATATTTGCCTAGCGTTAATGATAGTCATATCCACGATTTAGCTAAGTATATGTTTGGGTTCAGTATTTTCTGGGCGTATTTATGGTTTTCTCAATTCATGCTTATTTGGTATGCCAATATTCCAGAAGAAGTTACCTATTTCGTCACGCGAATAGAAGATTATAAAGTACCTTTCTTTGGTATGCTTGTTCTTAATTTCGTGTTCCCATTACTAATTTTAATGAACAGCGAATTCAAACGTGTTCCTTGGTTTGTAATGATGGCAGGTGTAGTAGTTCTTATTGGGCATTATATTGATGTATTTGTTATGATTATGCCAGGAACAGTTGGAGACAGATGGTATATTGGAATTCCTGAAATTGCATCAATATTATTATTCGGAGGTTTATTCTTGTTTGTAGTATTTACATCGCTCACTAAAGCACCTCTAACTCCAAAACACAATCCATTCATTAAAGAAAGTGAAAATTTCCATTATTAATATAAAAGAATAATATAACGACAATGACTGTTTTATTTACACTTATCATAGTACTTTTTGTGGCGGTAGCTATTTGGCAATTGGTCAAAATATTTGATCTCGCACAAGTCAGTACTGACACTTCAAATGGTGGTATAGCAACCGATTACGATAATAAGGTTAATGGTTATTTAATGCTATGGTTTTTGGCGTTCATCTATATCTTTACCATTATATGCTTGATTTATTGGGGACACATGCCATTGATGTCAAATGCAGCTTCTGAGCATGGTGCCCAAATTGATAACTTAATGATCATTTCAATGGTTCTTTTGTTCGTTGTTCAGGCTCTTACTCAGTTTTTGTTGCATTGGTTCGCATTTAAGTATAGAGGAGAACAAGGTAAAAAAGCGCTTTATTACGCAGATAACAATACGTTGGAAGCCATTTGGACTATCATTCCAGTAATAACATTATCTGGTTTAATTATTTATGGTTTATTTACGTGGACCTCGATCATGAATATTGATGAAGATTCTGACCCTATGGTGGTGGAGTTATATGCTCAACAATTTGCATGGACGGCACGTTACGCCGGACAAGATAATGTGTTAGGTAAAGCCAACGTAAGATTGATTGATATTGATAGAGCAAATGTTTTGGGTATTGATGAGGCCGATCCAAATGCTGCCGATGATATTATAGTAAAAGAATTGCATTTAGTTGTAGGGCAACCTGTAGTTTTTGAAATCCGTTCTCAAGATGTTTTGCACTCTGCTTACATGCCTCACTTTAGAGCGCAGATGAACTGTGTGCCTGGAATGATCACCAAGTTTGCTTTCACGCCGACAATAACTACAAAGGAGATGCGTGAAAAACCTGATATGATTGAGAAAGTTCAAAATATCAATGCTATTCGCGCTGAAAAAAGTATCGAGTTAATGGCTAAAGGCGAGGAAGCATTAGATCCATATGATTTCCACTTCCTTTTACTATGTAATAAAATTTGTGGAAAATCGCATTATAACATGCAGATGAACATTATTGTAGAAACACAAGAAGAGTTTAATGCTTGGATCCAAGAGCAACAAACCTTCAAAGAGTCATTAAAATAGTAGTTAATAAATCGTATTAAAAAAGTATTTATAGATTATGTCAACACACGCAGTAGATATTCACGCACATGACGAAGGTCACGGACATCATCACAAAGAAACCTTTGTAACCAAGTATATTTTTAGCCAAGATCATAAAATGATCGCAAAGCAATATTTGATTACAGGAACGCTTATGGGAATTGTCGGTGTCGTGATGTCACTTATGTTCCGTATTCAAATAGCTTGGCCAGAAGAGCCAAACATACTTTTTGAAGCATTACTGGGCAAGTGGGCGCCGGGAGGTGTTATGGACGCCGATGTTTATTTGGCCTTGGTTACTATTCACGGAACTATCATGGTGTTCTTCGTGTTAACCGCCGGATTAAGTGGTACTTTTAGTAACTTATTGATTCCTTATCAAATTGGAGCACGGGATATGGCCTCTGGATTCATAAACATGCTATCGTTTTGGATTTTCTTTGTGTCTTGTATTATTATGATGTCGTCGCTGTTTCTTGAAGCAGGACCTGCAGCTGCCGGTTGGACAATCTATCCTCCATTAAGTGCGTTGCCTATGGCACAGCCAGGATCTGGTTGGGGTATGACCTTATGGTTAATATCCATGGCATTGTTTATTGCACAATCTTTATTAGGATCATTAAACTATATCGTTACGGTTATTAATATGCGTACCAAGGGAATGTCAATGACAAGATTGCCGTTGACAGTTTGGGCATTTTTTGTGACCGCTATCATCGGTGTGGTATCGTTCCCGGTATTATTATCAGCAGCATTATTATTAATTATGGATAGAAGTTTTGGTACGTCCTTCTTCTTATCTGATATTTTTATTCAAGGTGAAGTATTGCATTATCAAGGTGGCTCACCAGTGCTTTTTGAACATTTATTCTGGTTTTTAGGACATCCTGAAGTTTATATTGTCATCCTTCCTGCGATGGGTATTGTATCTGAAGTTTTAGCAACGAATTCACGAAAACCAATTTTTGGATATCGTGCGATGGTTGCCTCTATTTTGGCCATTGCATTCTTATCCACCATTGTTTGGGGACACCATATGTTCGTTTCGGGAATGAACCCGTTCTTAGGTTCAGTATTTACCTTTACAACGTTATTGATCGCCATCCCGTCAGCAGTAAAAGCATTTAACTGGATTACTACTATCTGGAAAGGAAATCTACAAATGAACCCTGCAATGCTATTCTCTATTGGATTCGTTTCAACCTTTATCACAGGAGGATTAACAGGTATCATTGTAGGAGATAGTGCCTTGGATATTAACGTTCACGATACGTATTTCGTTATTGCCCACTTCCACTTGGTAATGGGAATCTCAGCTATCTACGGAATGTTTGCCGGTATTTACCATTGGTATCCAAAAATGTTTGGTAGAATGATGAATAAAAACTTAGGATATATTCATTTCTGGATTACAGCTATTTGTGCCTATGGCGTGTTCTTCCCGATGCATTTTGTTGGTTTGGCTGGTTTACCTCGACGTTATTATACCAACTCGGCATTCCCGTTGTTTGATGATATGACAAATATTAATATTGTAATTACGGTTTTTGCTTTGATTGGAGGAGCGGTACAAGTTGTTTATTTATATAACTTCTTTATCAGTATTTTCTATGGAAAAAAAGCAGTCCAAAATCCATGGAGAGCTACAACCTTGGAATGGACAACACCAGTAAAACATATTCATGGAAACTGGCCAGGCGAAATCCCTCACGTTTACCGTTGGTCTTATGATTATAGTAAACCAGGGCATGATGATGACTTTGTGCCACAAAATGTACCTTTAAAAGAAGGTGAAGAGGAACTACAGCATTAAAATTTAATTTATATAACAAAAAGCCTTTCTGAATAAGAAAGGCTTTTTGTTTATCTTTGTTTCCAATCCGTATAACGTATTTCAGTTATTAATATTAAAAAAAAGAGATTCCTGTTTTCATAGGAACTAAAGATGAACGATAACCTAAACCCATCCAACGAAAACTTTTCTCCAGAAGAACTTGATGTAGAAAAAAAACTGAGACCTTTATCCTTTGAAGATTTTACAGGTCAGGATCAGGTTTTGGAGAATTTGAAAATTTTTGTTGAAGCTGCCAACCAACGTAACGAAGCTTTAGATCATACACTCTTTCACGGTCCTCCAGGACTAGGTAAAACCACTTTAGCTCACATTCTAGCCAGCGAATTGGGTGTTGGCATTAAAGTTACTTCAGGACCTGTTTTAGACAAGCCAGGCGATCTAGCTGGGCTTTTGACCAATCTTGATGAACGTGATGTTTTGTTTATTGACGAAATCCATCGGTTGAGTCCAATTGTTGAGGAATATCTGTATTCGGCTATGGAGGATTATAAAATCGATATCATGATTGAGTCCGGGCCAAACGCCAGAACTGTTCAAATTCATCTTAACCCATTTACATTAATTGGAGCGACGACCCGTTCAGGACTGTTGACCTCGCCGATGCGAGCGCGGTTTGGTATCCAAAGTCGTCTGCAATACTATAATACCGAATTGTTGACCACCATTACGCAACGTAGTGCTTCAATTTTGAACGTTCCTATTTCAATGGAAGCTGCTATTGAAATTGCAGGAAGAAGTAGGGGAACACCTCGTATCTCAAACGCCTTATTGCGCCGCGTTCGCGATTTTGCGCAGATTAAAGGAAATGGAACCATCGATATAAATATTGCCAAGTTTGCGCTAAAAGCTTTAAATGTGGATGTTCATGGCCTCGATGAAATGGACAATAAAATTCTGTTGACTATTATCGATAAGTTCAAAGGTGGACCGGTTGGTATTTCAACTTTAGCAACAGCAGTGAGTGAAAGTGCAGAAACGATCGAAGAAGTTTATGAACCTTTCTTGATCCAACAAGGTTTTATAATGCGTACACCACGTGGAAGGGAAGTCACAGAATTAGCCTATAAACATCTCGGGAAAATTAAGAATTCAATTCAAGGGGGATTATTCTCGTAAATTTTTTATATGATGGATTATGACTTCAATGATCTATTGAAATTGGCTTCAAGGTAAAATGTCTATATCTAAAGAAATTCCATCCGTTCCGTTGCTTAATTTTCTAAAGCATTCTCTGGAAATCGTAAAAAATCCTTTGCCTTTTCATCATAGAAGTTTTTTGGCAAAAGGCAATACTTTCAAATTGAAGATTGGTTTTTCGACCGAAATTATTTTTTCGCGTGATGCATCTTTTGCAGAATATGTTCTTCAAAAAAATCATAAAAACTATGCTAAAACCAAAATCCAAACACAAGATTTAGCAAAATATATAG
>NZ_DATJCY010000211.1:0-2821 GCF_035577925.1 Gelidibacter sp.
AGCATTGTCTTCATAAACATAAACCGTAATCACAGGGCCAAAGAGTTCAGTGCACATGGTCGTGTATTTCGGATCGGTAGTTTCTATTACCGTAGGTTCAATAAAATAACCTTTGCTCTTGTCGTAATTTCCACCGGCAATAATTGTAGCGTTTTTGTCGTTTTTAGCTTGGTCAATATAGCTTGCCAATTTATCAAAAGAAGCTTCATGGATGACAGCAGTTACAAAGTTGCCCATATCTTCAGGCGATCCCATGGTGATGGAGTTGAGGTCCTCAATAACGTAGTCTTTAACTTGGCTCCAAAGGCTCTTAGGAATATAAGCTCTTGATGCCGCACTACATTTTTGGCCTTGAAATTCAAAAGCTCCTCGTGTAATAGCTGTAGCCACTTGTTTTGGATGTGCTGTTTTGTGTGCAACAATGAAGTCTTTTCCTCCAGTTTCGCCAACAATTCTTGGATAGGTTTTATAGTTTGAAATATTATTCCCGATTTTTTTCCATAAATCCTGAAAAACCGATGTTGATCCTGTATAATGTAATCCGGAAAAATCTGGGCTTGCCATAATAGTATCGGTAATCATGGCTGGATCGCCAAAAACAACATTGATAACTCCTGCAGGAACACCAGCTTCTTCAAAAACATCCATAATGACCTTAGCTGAATATATTTGATGGTTGCTTGGTTTCCAAATGACTACGTTCCCCATTAAGGCCATACATGACGGTAAGTTGCCCGCAATTGCCGTAAAGTTAAATGGTGTAACCGCATATGTAAATCCTTCTAAAGGACGGTACTCCACTCGGTTCCAGGCGTCACTTGTGCTTTTTGGTTGATCGTTGTAGATCTCTGTCATATATTGCACGTTGAATCTCAAGAAATCGATGAGTTCACATGCTGAATCAATTTCTGCCTGATGGATGGTTTTAGATTGTGCAATCATGGTGGCTGCATTGATTTTTGCGCGGTAAGGACCAGCAATCAATTCGGCAGCTTTAAGAAATATTCCGGCGCGATGTTCCCAAGGTAATTGAGACCATGTTTTTCTAGCCTCAAGAGCGGTTGCAATCGCCTCATCAACATGGCTTTTTTCTGCCAAATGATAAGTCCCTACAATATGTTTGTGGTCGTGTGGTGGCGACATGGTTCTGGTGTTTCCAGTGGACACATATTTGCCGTTGATATAAAGAGGCACATCAACTTTGCTATTGAACATTTTAGAGTATTCTGCTAAAACAGCTTCGCGTTCAGGGGTTCCCGGAGCATATGTTTTTATAGGTTCGTTGACCGCTGTAGGTACCTTGAAAATTCCTTTTCCCATGAGTATTTTAAATTTTTGTGAGTTATAAAAAAATGATTACAAACATACAAAATTTATAAGTTTTTAAACTCAATATTTTGCTAAAAACAAGTTAATGTACAAGTGTTTCTTTCTGGATTTAAAAGTGTTCAATCATTAAGGTTTTAAGTAAAGACCATTCAGGTTTTTAATATCGAATTGGATTTTGGTAGTTGTCTTGCAACAGATTAAATAGTGGGTAGAGGGTAGTCGTTTAGAAGGTAGTGGTTTAGAGGGCAGTGGTTAGATGTTTGATAAGTTTTAATAAATTTTGAAAGCAGTCCTGCGTCTTACGTCTTTTCGTCTTACGTCAATTTAGAAACCAGAAATAAAGATTGTTATTAACGATTGATGATCGAAGGCCATGTCATGAGATAAACTTCACATTGCCGTCCTACGTCTTACGTCTTTTCGTCTTATGTCAATTCAAAAACTAGAAATAAAAATTGTTGATTAACGATTGTTGATCGAAGACCATGTCATGAGATAAACTTCACATTGCCGTCCTACGTCTTACGTCTTTTCATCTTACGTCAATTCAGAAACCACAAACTTTTTAATTAAGTGCAAAAGGAGCACTCAGTTTAAAGGAAGGAATATAGACTTTAAATGTTTTGGAGTTTTCAAAATTAACCATGTTGTAATGCCCTTGCATAGCACCAAATGGCGACGAAAGCAAGCATCCCGAAGTATAGGTGTGTGCTTCGCCAGGTTTTAAAATCGGTTTTTTGCCAATCACACCTTCACCTTCAATAATTTCTATATTGTTTAAAGCATCGAGTATTCTCCAATGGCGCGAATTTAATTGCACTGAGTTTTTACTTTGATTTTCTATGGTCACCTTATAGCCAAAAGCAAAATGGACCTTGTAGTTTTTATAAAAAGTACCTTCAAATGTAGTCTCTACACTTATCTTGATGCCGCTAGTTATTTGCTGGACCATTGGGAATTGTTTTTTAGATTGTTGCTAAAATAGTATAATTCCAATCATTTTGACAGTTTATTTTGCTTAAGATGTTGGTTATTATCAATTTTAACAGCTTTTTATGACAGAGTGCTTGGTTTTCCATTTAAAAAAATAGCGATTTTGCGAGTCTTTCAAAAGGGAATGGTTTGGTCAAATTGGTAACTGCTTTTGATAAGATCCGTATGGTAACTCCGTTTTTGTAGCTCAACATTAATTTGAAATGTTTAGTGATGATGCTTCACCCATGCCAACTAGTCGGTCATAGCGCGCACCAAGGTCCCTGTAATACACTAAAACTTTATAGTTGTTTTCGGTTTGATAAAAATTTCCACTAATGGCACCTTCATCGAGAACACCGTTTTTGTCGGTTACCACATATTTGTAATTGTAAAATCCTTGTTTTAAACGGAAAGCACATTCGTACAATCTTGTTTCAGGATTAAAATGAAGTTCGTTTTCCGGTTCCAAAGCATAATTATTGAAATTACCATACACATATACCGATTGGCCGTCGTT
>NZ_DATJCY010000212.1:0-4340 GCF_035577925.1 Gelidibacter sp.
CCATATTTTGCCAATACCTTGTGCCTTTTGCACCTCTCAAATATAGCAATACTTGCATAAAAACATCATTTTTTTTGATTTTAACAGTGTCATAAAATAGTGAATTATGCTTCTTTTAGCCGCTTTGTAGTTGTATTGGGTCAAATTATAATTTATGGTTTTTAAATTTTGATTATTAATGAGATTGATTAACAGCATATTTGCAAAGCAACCCCAAAGTAGCAGGGCTGTAAAGACCATGTATGTAAAATTAATGTTAAATTTTTATATGTTTTATAAATTGTCTCTACAAAATCACGTAAATCGATAAAATGGGAGGTGTTTTTTTAGGATTGATTAGTTTGTCTGATTGGTTTTGCGCTATTATAAGTACAAAATTCTGTCTAAGCACCAACCTCAATACACTTTAAGTTAACTGTAAAAAAAGTACAAAACACTTCCAAAACTAGGTTTAAAGCCATTCAATTTTGTGGTTCTCTAAACAGCTTGGCCATCCCACTTTTGCAATACTTCCTCTTGGTTGGGTGCACCCGGTTTAAAAGCTTAAAGTAGTTGCGATTTTCTTGTAAGTTTAAAAGTCTAATTTATCCTTCATATGCCATTCATTATCCTATTTTGGTTTTTTTATATTTGCCACAAAAACAAATGGACAGATGGAACTGTATGTGTTGGGTGCGCTTCTTTTCTTTTTAATCGGAGTGGTTTTAAGTTTATTGGGCAGTGGAGGAGCAATCTTAACCATACCTGTATTGGTTTATGTATTTGATGTTAATCCTTATTGGGCCACGTCGTACTCCATGTTCATCATGGGGCTTTCCAATTGGACAGCTACCATTGATAACATTAGAAAAAAATACATCCTTTATAAAATTGGTTTGTATTTTGCCATCCCTGGTTTATTAGTGACTTTTTTGGTCCGACGGTTTGTTTTGCCCGACATTCCAGATATGGTGTTCAAAAATGAACTGATGCACGTTTCTAAGGGAAGTGCCCTAATGCTTGTTTTTTCGTTCCTTATTTTTGTTACCGCAATACGTACCTTAAAGAGTAAACATGTACATGAAAATGTGCCCATGGCTTTCTCTCCCGTTAAAAGTATGTTTCAAGGCGCAGCTATTGGCCTAATTACCGGCTTTGTTGGGGCTGGTGGTGGTTTTTTAATAGTTCCCATACTTGTTTTATCCTCAAAAATACCAATCCGACAAGCCATTGCAACCTCCTTGTTTGTCATTTCTATAACGACATCTTTAGGCTTTTTAGGCGATTTAAACCCTTCGGTTTATATGGATTGGCCGTTTTTGATTTATTGTGCCACCTTTTGTGTAGCAGGTGTTTTGGTTGCGAATTCCATAAAAGATAAGTTTACCAGTAAAACGCTAAAATTGATATTTGGATACTTTATCTTGAGTTTAAGTATCCTTATTTTTATTATTGAGATCAATAAGTTGGGGCTAAAGCTTGTTGCTTTTCTTTAGTAAGCCATTGATTGGCAGATAGGTATTTGTTTGGTCTATCGGCCTGTAGCTAATTTTAGAAGTTCGTTTGTTGTTTTCCAATTGCGTGTGGTTGCGGTGACCTTCAGTTTGCTTTCTAAAAAATTATTATTGAGTTTCGTTTTTCCATAGCCATTAGGACAATACAAATAAACTGCGTTTGGCGTAAATTCAATGTCTTCGTCTGAATGTTTCTTTTTAATGATACTTTCTTTATCAAATCCATTTGGAACCTCAGCTAAAAAAGTAACATGTAAAAATGAATGGTCCTTCAGCGGATCTTTAGCAAATGGGTTATTGGTAACAATGGTCCTTAAAGTTTGTTCGGATAGCACAATTACAGGAACGTAGAACCCAAATTCACTTTCAAGTTTTGAGGAGATTGTTTTTTCAAGTTTTTTCTGATCTTTTTCTTTTGCCGAAAATATGACATTGCCACTTTGCACATAGGTATGTATGTTTTCAAAGTTCAGTTGATCATACATTTTTTTCAAAGCGTCCATGTTAATAAGTTTTTGTCCGCTTACGTTAATGCCTCTTAAAACTGAAATGTATGTTGTCATTTTCTGCTTTTGGTTTTAAATAGAGGGTCTTGATAACTTGCTTGTTATAAAAGATAATTATTTTTATTAACCTCAACCATTTTAAAGAATCGCTTAATATGGGCGGGGCATATTTATCCAAAATTTGTCACTGTCCCTTGATCTTTGCATTCATGTTATTTCCCAGTTCTCAATGTCGCCTTTAATAATTTCGAACATCGGATGCTGATCTACATTGTCCAAATCTTTGAGTTGGTCATATCTGTCTCTATCTCGACTATAGAGTTTGTTCAGTAGATGCTTCTTTTCGTAAGCCATTTGCCCAGTAGTTACTTTCAAAATGGCAGGTTCAAAGTTCCAGTTAATCTTTTCTTTATTAAAATTATAGTGCCTTGCCAATGCTTCGTTATACACTGTGGCGAGATATTCGTTTATTCGTTCAACGGGCTGGTCTGCTTGCTTAAAACGGTCAAGCTGAGGATGGTTTTGTAGCCTTTGGTCTTACCTTCCAGAACGTGTTTGGCAAGAAGCGTTTCTCGCCATAAAGCAACAAGTCCCTTGGTGTCTAAATATTTAGGATGTATGGACCAGATTCTCATTAATAATAATTGGTGTTAAAAGTTTAAAAAGTTGTCGCCTTTCATTCGCTCTTTATTATGGGGCAAATTTATTTGTTTTATTATAGAAGGCAAAAGCTATTCGCCCGTACGATCTTATCGCTAGGATTAATTTAGGCTCTAATTTTTATTATATCTATATTTTGTTGGTGATAATAGCGTTCGGGCGGGTTTCAGAGCACAAAATTTCAATTCATTATTAAAGTCATTAAAAGCACAAAGCTCCAAGTGATACGTCAGCCCGCCTGACGCAAAACTCGTGTTAGCGTTCGTTTATTCTTTATGTACATATATGTTCTTCACTATATCTTTTTCATTCATTTCTACTATCAAATATTTAATATAATCCGGATCAATGTTCCAACTATATTTTTCGCGGATTAGATATTGAAGCGAATTTTCTTTTTCAAATTCTGGCTCACCGAGTAAATTAATTATCTCGTCAGATTTCATTCCGATAAGAGTGTTACTCGAAATTAAATCTAAAATCATTTTTTCTCTTGTATCATTCAATTGCCAATCAATTCCTTTTTCATTCCACTTTTCAGAATTAAAGGGAATATCATTTTGACAACTTATGAACAAAATCAGACACGAAAATAAAATCCAATATTTCACAATTCTAAATTTTTAATGGAGGCTAACGTTGGGTATATTGGCGATGGGCGGGACTTTTAGCACTAAAGCCCAATAAAAGAACAAAAGTTCAGCCTTGTACCTTTCGCCCGATAGAAGCACTTCAGCCCGCCTATTGCAAATATGGTTGTTAGCAACAGTTACTTTTTGTCGTAAAGATAACCATTGAATAATTTTATAAGTTGTTTCTCCATTACTTGCTCGTCTGTTGGTTCTTTTTCAACAGGCATAGATTTCTTATAGTACGTGATTTCATCTTTGTCAGCGTCAAATATAAATGCGTACAAAGTCAGATTAGATTTTATGGGTGTCGGTATAACCATGCCTAATGTCAATATACCTACGGCTGCCCCTTTTGCAACTTGTCCACCATAATTTCCTTTCCGCCGCCCAAAACCCGAAGCGATGGTTGCAAGGGCAAACCGTTGATTGTTATTTTTTAAAATTGAGTCAATCGTGTGGGGTAATGGGATGCCACTAAGTTTTTTCCGTTGAGTAATAAGTCTTACAAGATATGCTAATTCATCTTCCACTTTTGCTTTAATGGTATCGTTTGCGAACAGTATTTCTTTGTCAAGACGAAGTGAGGCCTTGTTTTTGTCAAGAAGCAAACTCAAATTATCAGAAGTGACTTTTGAAAGTGAATCGCTTAATGCTGCTTTGTTTCCTTTCTCTATAAACTGAATATAGGATAGCGGTTGAAAATAGTCAACATTATTAATTTCAGTTACCGTTGTGGTGGATGATGCAAGATGTTTATTTACTCCACAAGAAGTCAGGGTCAAAATACTTAATAAAATAATCAGATGTCTCATACGGTTGTCAGTTTTTGTAATTGTTGCCAACGTTTTGGGGCTTGGCGTAGTGGCGGAACCGAGCTTGCGAGCTCATCGAAGATAAATTGAAGCGAAAAGTTTCAATTTAGCGACACGGTAAGCAAAAGCCAATTAATTGAATAAATTTAAGAAAAAAGTCAATGTAATTGGCTTTTGCGCAATTTGTCTCAATCATTTTAATTTATCATTATCCCAATTTTTGGGATTGTTGATGAT
>NZ_DATJCY010000213.1:0-3356 GCF_035577925.1 Gelidibacter sp.
AACGCACCGCGGTTTTATAAGCTCCAATCGTGCTGATAAAGCAGGGAAATTTGTGTACGATAATATCTATTCGTTTTTAGAAACATCACCAATTATTGATGTTTATGCCGCCGTTATTGAAGGCACCGTAATCGATAAACAAACCGGATTACCACTCCAAGATGCCATTGTTGTTTTGGCCGATTCGGAGAATAAAATTTATGATCAAGTTCAAACTGATGAAAATGGACATTATAGCATTGCGTCCAATAAATTTGAACAGTATTTTGTACGAGTTTCAAAGGATAAGTACGATTCTGATGAGGCGCTCAGCACTTCGGGATTGGAGTATCAAAAAATAGATTTCCAATTACAGCCCAATGAAGTGGCATTAGTTCCGGGTACAGATTTGGCGAAAGTATTAAATATTCCAATTATTTATTTTGATTTTGACAAGTCTAATATTAGAAAAGACGCCCAAGTAGAACTTGAAAAACTGCTGGCAGCACTCAATCAATATCCTAATCTAAAAATTGAAATCCGATCGCATACCGATAGTCGTGGTAATGATGCGTATAACAAAGCATTGTCGCAACGTCGTGCTACATCAACGCTTAAATATCTTGTTGAAAACGGCATATCTGAAGATCGATTATCAGCCACCGGACTTGGAGAAACCGAATTGGTCAACAAATGTAGCAATGGTATTCCTTGTTCGGCCGAAGAGCATCAGAAAAACCGACGCTCAGAATTTATTGTGAAAGATTAATACAAGCTTACATATAACTAAACTAAATTTTTTCAAACCTATTAAAAACCGAAGCATTGTCTTCGGTTTTTTCATTTTTATAAAAACGTAAAACTGTGTAAAATTCTGTGTAAAATTCTTCAACATGTATAAGTTTTACACACCTGTTGTTTCGTAAACTCTATAAAACCATTGAAAACCACTCTTTTTTTAGATGGCACAGCTGTTGCCATATTCTGTTGAAAGCAAATTACACGAACAAACAATATTTCATTACCATTCAAAACATGAACATAAAAATGACAGCTTCAAATCAAATGCAAATTTTAGAAAACAAAAGTATAGCTAACGCAACTATTCAAAAAAAAACCTCTTTAAATAGCCTATCACAAGTTAAATCATTTAATCCATGGGGTGCCATTGTATTGATCAGTACATTTATTTTGATGATTGGATCCGTGTTTTTGGTATTTGATCTTCAAAATGATTTTCAACAATTTAGAGAAGATCGTATCAACTCTACGTTTGGATTGATCTTTTTTGCCGTAGCAACCGGATTATTTGTTTTTAGAGCAGGCTTCTTTATTTATAATCTGTATTTGTACTTTAGATATAAAGTGATTCCATCCGTAAGTGATGAGAAACTGCCAACTTGTACGGTAATTGTTCCGGCGTATAACGAAGGTAAACAAGTTTGGGATACGTTGATCAGTCTTGCAGATAGCGATTATCCAGAAGGTAAATTGGAGATTTTAGCCATTGACGATGGTAGTAAAGACGATACCTGGTATTGGATGCAACAAGCTAAAAGAAAATTGGGCGACCGATTGTCCATTTACCAACAACCAAAAAACAAAGGAAAACGCCATGCCTTATACCGTGGATTCCATTTGGGTAAAGGTGAGGTTTTTGTAACGGTTGATAGTGATTCTGTGGTAAAAACAGATACGCTCAGAAATTTGGTCAGTCCGTTTGTTACCAATAAAGATTGTGGTGCTGTGGCAGGTAATATCCGCGTGCTGAACAATGAAAAAGCCTTATTGCCTAAAATGTTGAACGTGAGTTTTGTATTGAGTTTTGAGTTTGTCCGTTCGGCCGAAAGTAGTTTAAACTCCGTGCTTTGTACACCTGGAGCGTTGGCAGCCTACCGAAGAACTGCGGTTTTTGCATGTCTCGAAGATTGGATCAATCAAACGTTTATGGGGCAACCTTCAGATATTGGTGAAGATCGTGCCATGACCAATATGATTTTAAAACAAGGAAAACACGTGCTTTTCCAACGCAATGCGTACTGTTATACCAATGTGCCGGAACGTTATAAAGGCTTGTATAAAATGTTTATCAGATGGGGGAGAAGTAATGTCCGCGAAAATATACAGATGTCAAAATACGTATTTACAGATTTTAGGGAAGGCTCAAAGTTGGGCACACGATTGCTATTTATCAGTCAATTTTCAAAAATAATAATGAGCTATCCGTTTTTAGTATTCATGTTGTTTTTTATTGTCATGCATCCTTTGCTATTTATAAGTTCTACATTTTTCAGCATTTTGATATTGTCAAGTTTTCCAGTCTTGTTTTATGCAAAACGCTATAAATTATCAGAATCTTTTTGGGCATACTCATACAGCATCTTATATACATTTGGACTGTTTTGGATCACACCTTATGCCATTGCCACCGCAAGTAGAAGGGGATGGTTGACGCGAGAGTTGCCAGATACCAAATAAAAAAAAAGTTCTTAGTTTGTTAGGGGATTTAATTTAAGAACACTGATTGAGGATTAAAGCAATAATGACTTTAGTCCTCTTTTTTGATTTAACATATAGATAGCTATAGACTACTCATCCCTATTTTCTCATCTCCTAACTAACACATCACTTAGTTTGTCTTCTTAAATAAAGGTTTTTCCTTCAACGAGTTATTCCAATAGTTCATCAATTGCCTTTTCAATCTCGTTTTGTCCTTCGATATAGCCGTCTGTTGAAAGAACTACAATTCCATTTTTGTCAATTAAAAAATTCATTGGTGATCCTGTAACATCATATTTAGAAAGATTTTCGCCTTTTATTCCTTTTAAATCTGAAATAATCAACCAATTGGCATCTTCCTTTTCAACCAGTTTTTCCCACTCCTTTTTTTCTGTATCTATAAAATAACTGATGATCATAAAATCTTCAGGATTGTATTTTTCAATTAATTTTGGAAATTCTTTTTCATTTTGTTGACTGGAATAAGGACATTCTGGACTCCAGAAATTTAAGAGGATGATTTTTCCAAAATAATCCGATAATTTATGGGCGACACCTTTTAGGTCATTTCCTGGAATATCTCTAAATGGATCTCCAACTTTAAGACTGATGGTTTTTGAATAGGCCAATAATTCTTGCCCTTTTGGCGAATTTGAATTTATGGCATCTAACTTTTTGTAAAATAATAATAAGCTGTCTTTTGAAATATGTCTTTTTTTATACAATAATGAATTTATTGCCATTTGATTATTTGCATTTGAATACAGAAATTCAAGTTGTTTGGAAGCTATTATAGTGCTGTCATGCTTGTTGGATAATGAATGATATTCATCTAATAAGTCTGTTTGATCTGATCCTGTTACTTTGGCATTAAAAAA
>NZ_DATJCY010000214.1:0-8796 GCF_035577925.1 Gelidibacter sp.
AATTTACACTTTATTTTTGGGTTTTTAAAACTTTTCTCCCTTTTTTTATTTTCAATGGTTTATAAAATATTGAAGTGGTGTTATTTAAAAGTTTTTGGATGTCTCTATAATTTCCATTAAGATGATTTGATTGATCTGTTCGCTATACGCGCTAAAATTATTGTCTGAAATGAGGAGAAGGCTTCGGTTTCCATTTTTAAGTTTTGGTCCCCAGGAAATGCCTTCAATATTATCCACAAATCCTTTTTTTAATTTTTTTCGGACACTATTAAAATCGAAGACTAATTTTTTTTCTGCAAAGATGATGTTCTTACCTGTTTTTGATTTTAGAGCGTCAATTTCTAGAGTGTTTGTGGTGTTTTTTGAATTGGCAGTATAAATTAGAATCCGATTGCCACGGTTTTTATGGCCTGCTGAAAATGCACGTTCGATGACTAGGAATTGGTCTTGGGACACTTCAAGAATACCACTTAAACCATTCATTGAAAAAGGGAGAAGCGGTGCTTTTCGGATACGTCCAAGAGTATACGCAAATTGACTCTCGGGTTGTCTAGACGTTGAGTTATAATAGGTAAAACGTATCGGAGATTTTGTTTTAAAAAGCCGTGGATTTGGCCCATCGCTTATCATTGGTAATTCGGTGGCTGTCCAAAAACCTAAACCATCTGTACTGCGCGACAATCCTTCAAAAACGCCATTATTACGTAATCCTTTGTCATTTGAAGAGGCAAAATAATGGGGGATTTCATAAAAGCTTAGAACGTTTCCTAAGGTATCAATGTCTGCAACAAAGGGATCTTTTTTATTTTTGATGGATCCTTCACTACTCACAGTATAGTTGTTTTTTTGAGCATTGAAATTTATCCCTTCCATGTCAAAGATGAGGTTTTTTGTGGTATCTGTTTGATTTTGAATACGTGTTGCTTTTACAAAATCGATCCTGTTGATTTGATTGTTGTCAATAGTCATCAAAAACTTATAGATGATCGGATTTTTTGGAATGTCACTAATCGTGTAGAAATAGGTTCCGTCAAAATCTAAATCCGATAGTCCTCCCACCAGATGCCCGTCCACTTCCAGATCTTTTGGAATGATGTATTCGTCCAAAAACTTTAATTGGATTGTTGCTGCTTTACTGATTCTTGCTCCACCGCAAGAAGATAGGAGTATTGCTGTGAAGAAAAGGAAAAAAACTTTTTTAATGATGTACATTTTTTTAGGATATAAAAAACCTTCTTCCGATTTTTCTGAAGAAGGTTTTGAAGAGTAATTAATTCAAATTTAAAAGCGACATTTCAGCGATAAACTTATTTTTTTCTAAATTTTATCTATAAACATCAAATCTTTAATCTTATTATCATCTTTTATTTCAACTGGTGTTAAAATTTCTGTTTGTGGTGGTAATGGTCGGGCTATGCTTCCTAAAATATGATCTAGTGCTATTTGCAAGAAAGGTTCATTAGGATCACCTAAAACTCCTAAGGTATTTATATACTCGCGTGTTTTTACATCAGGAATCAATCCTGTAGCAGGAACAAGATCACTGTTTTTATTGACCGAATTGGCTATTAAAGGCAGTATAACATAATTATGTCTCGGATTGGCGTTTGTTGGACCCAAATCTGGAGAATCATATATAGGCATGGAGGCTTGAGTTTTTCCTCTTGTGTTTTCACCTATTTGAACCACCGTAATATAAGGTTTTAAGCTATTGATAATCAATTCACTTGCCGAAGCAGAAGCATCGGTTGTCAATACATAAACTTTTTGTAAGTTCAAGCTGTTGAGGCTTGCACCTTTTTCTAGTGAATTTAAAAATTTATAATCAAAGTTTAAATCCTTAAGATCTTCGTTGTACATCAATTTTGAAAATACCTGGCCATAAAATTGGCCTGTGATCATGCTTCCCAATAAAACTGCCGAATTGACGGATCCGCCGCCATTATATCTCAAATCCAAAACTAATTCTTGGACATTGTTTGCTTTTAGTTCGGCAAAGGCTTCATTGAGCTTTTCATTATAATTGGCCGTAAAACTATTGTAAAACAAGTAGCCTACTTTAATTCCATTAAGGTCAAATGTTTTATTCAGATAAATAGGATTTTCCTCATATTCTTCTTTGGTAAGTGTCGCTTTTTCTGAGGTTGGAACGATAGCACCTTGGTCAATAACGGCAAAATTTAAGGTGTAGGTTTCTTTATTAAGTAGTGTATTTAAGTTTTCTGTGGTCATTTGGATGCCATCAATGGCATTAAATATTTGTCCACGTTTTAGTCCCATATTACTGGCTACACTATTATTGAGAACCAGTTTAATAACTCCAACTACTTTATTGTTGTTTTCAGATTCTCTATATAACAGGAATTCTAGGCCGTTACTTTTATAAACACCCTCCAATTGCTGTAAAAGTGAAACGCCATCGGCAGCAATAATGCTAAAACGATCAACCTCTTTTCTTTTGTAAATCAAACTTTCAAACAGTTCTTCGGGCTCAGAATACTCGTTTAAATAATTAATATAAGCTTCGTTTGAAGTAAAGCGGTTGTTGGCTAAATTAGGAATGTGTGATTTGTACAAATACACGGCGTTCATCGCTTTATATACAAAATCATTAACCTCATTGTATTCATTATTTTTTATAACTGGGTCATCGTCTTTATCATTAAAACAACTGGTATTAAGACTTAATAAGACAAGAGCAAATAGGGCGGTTTTTAAGATTCTCATGAGTTTTTATTTTTATAATCGATAATTTGAATGATTATTAAGTTCTAAATTTACTTAGATTATTGGAAAGTAAAACTTTTTTGTAACAAATTTTAATGTCCTTCGTCGTAAGAAGAGAAAAGGGATTAACTGTCCTTATCTAAAACTAATCATAATGACACAAACTGATTTTGTAAAATTGGTAATGCCTTTTAAGGATAAAGTCTTCCGGCTTGCTAAGCGACTTTTGGTTTCTAATGAAGAAGCTGAAGATGCTACACAGGAAGTTTTATTGAAATTATGGAATAATAAGAATGCTATTGAGCAGTATAATAATGTGGAAGCTTTTTCGATGACAATGACCAAGAATTTTTGCTTGGACCGATTAAAATCCAAACAGGCACAAAACTTGAAGATTGTACACAGCAATTATGAAGATCATAAGTTGTCCTTACAGAAACAAGTGGAATTGAACGATAGTGTGAACTGGGTTTCTAAAATTATGGAAGAACTGCCTGAGCAGCAAAAGTTAATTGTTCAACTCAGGGACATTGAAAATTATGAATTTGAAGAGATCGCCAAGGTTTTGGAAATGAATGAAACCGCAGTGCGAGTAGCGCTGTCAAGAGCAAGAAAAACAATAAGAGAAAAATTAACTAATACACATAGTTATGGCATTAAATAATATCGAACAACTTTTAGAAAAGTACGACAACGCCGAAACAACATTGGCCGAGGAAGCGCAAATAAGAGCCTATTTTGAAAAAGAAGAAGAGGTACCAGCACATCTGGAATCATATAGAATGCTGTTTCAATACGTGGTCCATACTAAACAAGAACAGTTTTCTAAAACTGTTTCTTTCCCAACAAAACGGACAAAAATATACCGATGGATTTCTGTCGCAGCCGTTGCAGTACTTATGTTGGGTGGGTATTTTCAATGGAATCAGAAAAACCAAAAGCTCACTTTGGACGATTTAAGCCACGAGCAATTAATGGCTTATAACCAAACGCTTGAAGTTTTTAATCTTGTGGCTACAAAACTTAATAAAGGAACCGATAATTTGGCCGTTTTAGATTTGGTGTCTACCAAACTTAATGAAGGCGCAGAAAATCTCGATCACCTTAAGGTTTTCGGAAATACAACCAACAGAATTATAAAAACTAATGAATAGAATTTTTTAAACACAAATAATCAAATTAAATAAAGAATATTATGAAATATGTAAATAATGTGCACGGATTTCTTCGCAGCAGGAGTAACGTGAGTAAAAAAACAATAGTTTTATTAGCCATTATTATGGTGCCAATAGTGTCCTTTGGACAAAGTTTTTTTGACAAATATGAATCCATGAAAGGGGTGACTTCTGGGGTAATTGGTCAGAAAATGTTTAAAATGATAGCAACTATCGATGTTGATCCTAGTGATCCTGAAGCCCAAGGTTTTTTGAATATGGTCAAAAAGATAGAAAGTATCAAAGTATTGAGTACTGGTGATAAAAGTATTTCTGCAAGTTTGGCATCCGATACCGAAAAATATATTAGCAGTTCAAAACTGGATGAGTTAATGCGTTTTAAAGATGGTGGACAAACGGTTAAATTTTATGTCAAAGAGGGACGTGACGAAAACCATGTCAAGGAATTGTTGATGTATGTGAATGGATTAAAAGAATTGACAAAAAATGCAAACGTAGAAATTAATGGCGAAAAACGAGATGTAGAAACGATTCTTGTATCGATTATAGGGGATGTTGATTTAAGGGAAATTTCAAAAATCACCAGTAAAATGAATGTTCCCGGTGGCGAACATCTTGAAAAAGCAGGAAAAGGTAAAAAACAATAATTATGATTTCAATAATCAAAAACGTAATAGCTCCGGCACTTTTGGCAGTCCTATTGTTTAGTTGCAACCAAGGACAAACGTTACAACATTATTATGTTGACAACCAAGAACAGCCAAATTTCCTTTCGATTGATGCACCAATTAGTATGTTAAATCTTGATGAAAGCCAATTGAGCCAAGATCAGAAGGAAGCCTACCATTCCATTAAAAAACTGAATATGTTGGCTTATAAGATGAAACCTGAGCAACAACAGGAGTTTGAAACTGAATTGGCAAAAGTAAAAACCATTTTATCCGATTCTAAATATGAAGAATTAATGCGTGGTGGCGATTCGGAAGTTGGTCAGTTTAGTATTAAAGTTCTTGGAGATGATGATGACGTTCAAGAGTTTATACTCTTTGGGAGTTCTGACGACAAGGGTTTTGCCATTGTCAGGGTTTTAGGAAAAGATATGAATCCGAGTAAAATTATGAGTTTGGTTTCAGCATTTGATAAAGTCAATGTTGATGACTCACAAATTGGCCAGTTTTTAGAGTTTTTTAAATAACAATAAAAACAGTTTTTTAAAATATGGAGATCCACCAAAAAAGTATTACACTTTATGGTGGATCTCATTTTTATTTAGGATAATGACAATATAAATGACCAAAGTAGCAAAAAGACCAAAAAGGAAAAATTTCATGATGAAATAATCCAAAACATCAAAAATTCCAGCAAATAAAAAGCCAAATGCTATGATTCCTGTTAATGTACGTGCTATAAGATCTATTCGTGTCATAATCTATATTCCAGTATAATTGCTCGGCGTAATTTGTTTAAGTTCTTCTTTGATAACGTTAGAAACGTTTAAAGTATTGATGAAATCGGCAATTAATTTTTGATCGATTTTAGCATTAGTTCGAGTCAATCCTTTGAGTGCTTCATACGGATTAGGATAGGCTTCTCTACGTAAAATGGTCTGAATGGCTTCGGCAACAACCGCCCAATTGTTTTCAAGATCTTCCTGAAATTTAGGTTCGTTCAATACCAATTTATCCAAACCTTTTAAAGTACTGGTAAATCCGATAAGGGTATGTCCAAAAGGCACACCAACATTTCTTAATACGGTACTGTCGGTCAAATCCCGTTGTAAACGCGAAACGGGTAATTTTCCAGATAAATGCTCAAATACAGCATTGGCAATACCTAAATTCCCCTCACTATTTTCAAAATCTATGGGGTTAACTTTGTGTGGCATTGCACTACTTCCAACTTCGCCTTCTTTGATTTTTTGTTTAAAATAATCCATCGACACGTACGTCCAGATATCCCTATTCAAATCAATTAAAATGGTATTGATGCGTTTTAGATTGTCAAACAAGGCTGCCATATGGTCATAATGTTCAATTTGCGTAGTAGGAAATGAATGGTGAAGTCCTAATTTTTCTTGCACGAATTGCGTTCCAAAAACTTTCCAATCTATCAATGGATACGCCACATTATGTGCGTTGAAATTGCCCGTGGCACCACCAAATTTCGCAGCGTTTGGGATGGCTTTCAGCAATCTAAATTGTTCTTCAAGTCGTACTGTAAAAACCTCGATTTCTTTTCCTAAACGTGTTGGCGAAGCAGGTTGCCCATGAGTTCGCGCCAACATTGGGATATTTGACCATTCTTTAGATAGTGTTTCTAATTTATGGATGATGTTTTTATATTCAGGAATATAAACAGCGTTTAGTGCATCTTTAATACTTAAAGGAATAGCCGTGTTGTTGATATCTTGCGATGTCAATCCAAAATGGATAAATTCTTTATAAGCTTGAAGATTGAGTTGGTCAAATTTGTCTTTTATAAAATATTCAACCGCTTTTACGTCGTGGTTGGTTACTTTTTCAATATCCTTAATAGCAAGCGCATCTTTGGCAGAAAATGTAGTATAGATAGCTTTTAGGGCATCAAATTTTGAAGTGTCAAAATCTTTAAGCTGCGGCAACGGAATTTCACATAACGCGATAAAATAATCAATTTCTACCTGAACGCGATATTTAATAAGTGCTTCTTCCGAAAAATAATCGGCTAAACTTTCGACTTTGTCTCTATATCTACCGTCAATTGGTGAAATAGCATTTAAAGATGATAATGACATTGATTATGTTGATTTTGTTGTGTTAAAAGAAGTGGCAAAGATAATAAAGAAAGTTAGAATTTAAGGGTGGGGACTGTTAAGTATGTAGATAAAGGTAATTTTATAATCTTGATGTCTATTTTTAGGGTGAATGCATTTTGTTGAACATCGCGGAGTTAATGAAAAAAGAGGGTTGATGGGCGACTAATCGAGCTAAAACATCTGATGAAAATCTTGTAACTCTCTTTGTTTTGGGCTAATTTAGCCAGATAACTCAACTACCGCTTTGAAAGATACGTTTAAACATAAAGGCCTGCGACAGCAACTTGTCGATACGATTAGGGATAAAGGAATTACCGATGAAAAAGTACTAAAAGCCATTGGCAATATTCCACGGCACTTATTTATGGATTCTGGTTTTTTGGACCATGCTTATCAGGATAAAGCGTTTCCTATTGCTGCCGATCAAACCATCTCACAGCCTTTTACCGTGGCATTTCAAACGGAACTTCTACGAGTTAAACCAGGCGATAATATCTTGGAAATAGGTACCGGAAGTGGTTATCAAACCGCTGTATTATGCGAACTTGGTGCCAAAGTATTCAGTATTGAAAGGCAATTGGAACTCTTTAAACTCACCAGTAAGTTTTTGCCAAAATTAGGATATCGTCCTAAAAAATTGATTTTTGGCGATGGTTATATCGGTCTTAAAGAAGAAGCGCCATTTGATGGTATTATTGTAACCGCGGGCGCACCATTTGTGCCACGACCTTTAATGAGCCAACTTAAAATAGGAGGTCGATTAGTGATTCCTGTTGGTGAAAACGTGCAAACCATGACCTTGTTTGTTAGAAATGGACCAAAGGATTTTGAAAAACACGAATTTGGAGAATTCCGATTTGTGCCTCTTTTGGAAGATAAGAACTAAGGGTTTTTAATATTATTTTTCGCCAAAACGTATTTGACATTAAAATCTGCTATTCAATAATATTCAAAAATTTTAATCCAAAAATTATAGCATCGCCTTGATAGCCATTTTGATAAGAGCGTACATAATCTACACGTAAGAACCTGAATTTCTTAAAACCGATATTATCAATTCCAATAGAATATTCCTGATAAGGTTTTTGATTTTCGGTGGTAAACAGATGTGCACCAACAACCAAATTGTAATTCAGTTTATTCAATAATGGCACTCGGCTTAAAATATAACCTTTAAAGTCGTGTTCAGCGTGCATTTCAAAATAAGAGGTGTTTGTGCTTAACGCATAATAAGGCAAATTGTTGAATGTATTAAGATATGTGCTGGTGGTACCAATATGCGTTTGGTTGCCGTTGGGATGGTAATAGTCCATAAAAGCAATGTCGTCGGCATTAAAAAACGTACCAGTTTTTAGGTTGTATTTAAAATCACCTTTATTGCCGATAGTTAAGTTTTGGGTTAACCGTGCCGAAAGCTTATCAAAATTATAACCCTCTTCGGATGCCGCAAATCCTTTTTCATAACCAATAAATAACGTTGGATATTTACTGGACGGAATATTTACCTTACTATCCGGATAACTCATATACTCTTGACCAAAATTGAAACGCGAATTAAGCCTGAATTTTAAAAGATGGTGTGTATCAAAAGACGGAATTCCAAAGTTGGTTGGATATTGAGGATCATTGCTTGTATAATCTTTGTTTTTAGTATTGAAAAAAACTTGATCAGTAGTATTTATCAATGCTTTCCTGCGTTCATAAGCCAGGTTTCCATATAGGCTAATGCCGTTTGAAACTTCTTGTGTATAGCCAATTTCAGCAAAACTGCGATCGTAAATTTTCATAAAATTATTTTCAAAAAATAAAGAGCTTATCGAGTTTATTAAAGGTGAAATGGGGTGATTATCATTAAATTGTTTGGTTTCAACACCTGCAGAAAGCATTAAAAATGGTTTTTTAATATTGTTGAATTTATAGGTAAATGAAGCGGTTCCTCTTAAACGTTCATCGGAAACTCCGTATTGTAATGTGGCATTTGCCGAGAAAAACCGTCTGAATTTATCGTGATTTTTTCGATAATAAAAACTCAGTTTGGAGTTGTATCCTTGAATGGTATTAAATTGAAAATCAGAAAGGGGAGAGCTGTAGCCTAAAGAC
>NZ_DATJCY010000215.1:0-18755 GCF_035577925.1 Gelidibacter sp.
TTTGGTAAGTGACAAATCCTGCGACAATAATGCCAAGCACTATCAACACCAGGAATACGTTTTCTTTGACGATCGATAAAAATTCTATTTGGCTTAAAGACCACAAGTTTTCGCGACGTGCTTTTGCGTCAAATTGCTGTGTGATATTTGGAATAAAAGAAGGTGCTACATAAGTTTCTTTTGAAGCTTTGGTTGTTTTTTTTCTGGACGACATTAAAAATCCTTTATAAGAAAATCTGAACAGCGTAAAAAAGAAAATCAATAAGGAAATGCCCAGCCACAACAACCGGTTGATCGCAAATTTCCCGGAAAGTGACAATTGTGTGTGGTTCAACTCGTCAATAGTCCAATATTTTGTGATATAGCTATAAGCCGTTTCGCCAAACGGATCGACATAAATACTTAGCCATTCAGTATCTAAATTGGATAATAATTGACCGGATGCCATGCTTAAAATAAGAATGACGATACCGCCCAAATACAAGATAGACATCCGTTTAAAAAAAGTCATCAAACAGAAAAACAAGCTGCCTATAAAAAACGCATTAAAGGTCAATAAGTATAAAAATGGCATAAAATACGCCGTAAAATCGAAGGCTGTATAAGTACCATAATCTGGGCGTTCCAAAAAAGCACCCATGGCAAAACCGATCATTGTACCAATTACGGCTGCAATATTCATGACCGTTACGATGGTAAAACTGCCCCAAAAACGACCTAAAATGTAATTTTTTTCTGAAATAGGAAAAGTAAAATACGTTTGTGCCGTTTGGTGTTCTTCATCTCTATAAACCGCGACGCCCATAATGGCGGCGTAAAAAAACAAACTTATAATGCTCATACCACCAAGAATTCCCGTAATTGCATTAGGGCCATTGGTATATTCGGCGGTTACAGAATCTTGAAAAACACTCAATAAAAGCGGAATGATAAACATCAAAAAAATGTAGATGTAAGTTGCCGGTCGTCTTAAACGGTATTTAAGTTCAAACAAGAAAATTTCCATCATGACTATACAGTTTGAGATTGATTAATGCTGTAGAAATAAAAATCCTCCAGCGTATTGTTTACAATTTCAAAACCATCGCCAGGATGTATTTCGCTATAGACGTTGACATTCATATTTCCACTTCTTAAATACGTTGAGAGCACATTATATTCAGATTGGTAGTGTTCTATTTCGTCCTTTTCGATGCGTTTGCGATATATTTTTTCGTTTAAGGAATTTGATAATTCGAGTGGATGTCCTTGAACCACCACGCGGCCATCATTAAAAACCGCCATATTGGTACACAAATTCACCACATCGTCCACAATATGCGTTGACAAAATAACGACGGCTTCTTCGCCCAATTCGCTAAGCAAATTATGAAACCGATTCCGCTCCAAAGGATCTAATCCAGCAGTAGGTTCATCGACAATAATCAATTTCGGATTGCCAATCAAAGCTTGTGCAATGCCGAATCGTTGACGCATTCCACCTGAATAATCGCCCAAATTCCGTTTTCTAAATTTGTATAAATTCACTTTATCCAATAAATCGGCGACATAAGCTTTTCGATCGATGGTACTGTGAATCCCTTTGATTTTAGCAATGTGATTCAACATCATTTCTGCCGAAACCTTTGGATACACTCCAAAATCCTGTGGTAAATAGCCTAATACTTTACGTAATGCTTCAGGTTGGGAAAAAACGTCAATGCCATCAAAATCAATCGAGCCGCTATCGGCAATTTGCAAAGTGGCAATCGTACGCATCAAAGTCGATTTGCCCGCACCATTTGGTCCTAAAAGACCAAACATGCCTTTACCAATTTCAAGATTTACATTATTTAGGGCTTGGGTTCCATTGGGATAGGTTTTATTCAAATTTTGGATGGAAAGCATAATTTTTAGTTTAGTGAGTTTTTGGTTGAACAGTATTGGTAAGAACTTGATTGATAATGTTACATAAAAATTAGTTTTTAAGTGTTTTTGGCAAATTTTATCCTCAGTAAGATAAAATTTTGCTGAAGATTATAGATATTAATCTTGCAATGGCAAACTATCATCCTTAAAAAAAGGATGTCGCAAATAATAGACAACCATTCCCACAAAAGTAATAATCCAACTTCCAAGAGCAATATATACAAAAACTTCGGAGAGTTCCTTTAAAAATGAAAGTTGCAAGGCTTGCGCCATTTTATAAGTGCAAACGGTGTACATGCCCAACGGAAAAACCATACTCCAATACAGCGGATGGTATTTGAGCGGAAATTGTTTGAGTACGGTGCGCCAAATTCCCATGATTACCACAAACGGAATCCACCACGTACCAATCGCCCAATACAACAATGTAAATCCTTTAAGAAACGGCAAAATATCTTGCAGAAAAAACCACTTATCGGCATTGGTAATCAAGTGGGATCCTGCCAAAACCGAAATGGCCGTAGCACCCATATTAATCCAATACGAAGGCGCAAATTCTTTGGCTAGCAAATCAAAAAAAGACATGCGATATACAATTAAGGTAATAATAAAAATGTAAAACATGCAGCCGCACAAAAACAAAATCAGCGAACAGAATAAAATGGGCTCCACATAAATATTAAAATGATGTGCCACTTGAATGCCCAAAACAGCAATAGATTGTGTTGAAACAATGATAAGTAACCAAGAACCGCTAATCGATTTTGAAAATTTTGGCTTTTCGTGCGCAACAGTAATCACTGTAAAAAACGCATAAATTAAAAATAACCAAGCCACCGATGAAAGGACATACATTAAAACCGCCAAATAATAATGATCCCAAAACCTAACAAACTGAACGCCCAAAACGGCACTGCCAGCTACAAATGCAAGATGGCCTGGACTTATATTTAAGTTATAAAAATCAGCTTTACATAGATTCCAATACAAAAACAATCGGGCGATAAATAAAGCCAACAGCCACAAATAAGCGACAATATTGAAATACAGCAAACCATGCGCTACCATGTTAAATCCATAAATATGGGCAGCCAAGGACACAATACCTGAAGCCATGACCAAACTAAAATATCCTGGTGAAAGATGCCGAATATGATTGTGAAAACTGAAATGTGAAATTCCATAAAAACAAGTGGTTTCCTTGTTTTTAGCTGACGCAGAAAAACTTAGCCAATGCATAAAAAATTGAATGGCTTTATTTTTTAGGTCAATGAAATTGGGAATAATAGGAATAGAACGATAAGACATTTGGCAATCTGAATAGTTTGTCTAACAAATTTATTCTTTTCTTTTTGAAATTTGAACTTTCATAAACGAGATATCCAAATTACTGTTAATCAGATTCAATTACATATATTTTACTCCGTTTCATCAAAATCACAGAATAGTTTGATTTTATACCAACGTAAATTTAGGACTATAAATTCTGTAACCTTTATTTAAGATGTCCATCTAAAGTTTTGAACAACATAAGTACAACCTATTTAAAACAACACCTCAATTAAGGAAATTAATGGATGAAATTGGTCAGAAATTATCGAAACTTCTTAAAACTGAAGATATCGACGTTTATATTAAAGCCGCCCATTTATGTGTGGCATCGCGTGGCGTAAAGATGAAAAAAGCGTGACTAAAACCAAATTCTTTGGTGGAAAATTCGAAAAAAATAAAATACAAAACCGATTTATAAATGCCCTTTCAAAATAATACCGAACAAAACATTTAAATAAAAAAAACAGAAATACTTCAAATTATTTGTAACCCAATTACAATATCCACATCAAAAGAGTAAATAATTATATAAACAATATTTTAAATAACAACTATTATGAAAACAAAAGCAAACTACAAATTGACATTAATTTGTGCATTAGCCATCGCCACATCAGGGTTGATGATGGCACAAGACACGCCACAACTTTCAGATCCAGAAATAGCATCGGTAGCTGTGGTGGCCAACCAGATTGACATTGATTACGGAAAAGTAGCGCTTGAGCGTTCCAAAAACAAAGAAGTCATTGACTTTGCCAACCGAATGATTGAAGACCATAAAGCAGTTATCAATCAAGCCGTTGCATTAGTGACCAAATTGGGTGTCACACCTATGGATAATGCCGTGAGCCAATCGTTGTTGACACAATCCAAAGAAACACTCAAAAAACTGAATTCGGTTAGCAAAAAGGATTTTGACAAAACTTATATCGACAATGAAGTAGCCTATCATGAAGCCGTTATAAGTGCTGTGAAAGACGTATTGATTGTACAAGCAAAAAATGCCGAACTAAAAGATCTGCTCGAAGCTGTACTTCCAGCTTTGGAAGCGCATCTTGGCCATGCTAAAATGGCACAATCCAAAATTTCAAAATAATGCAGACACTTAAAACCTTCGGATTAAAATATGTTGTGATAAGTGGGATCTTGGTTAGTGCGTTCGTATTGTTGATGGGATTTAAAAACTCGGAAAACACGCACAAACCAATTAGCCATACGGTAACCATCTTTAAAATGAAATATAATCCCGAACATTTGGTCGTCAACAAAGGCGATACTGTGGTGTGGATCAATAAAGATTTTTACCAACATGATGTGACTGATTTTCCTGCCAAAAAATGGACTTCAAAACCTTTTAACAAAGGGGAAACCTGGTCCAAAGTCATCACTGAAGACACGGACTATTTTTGCAATCTGCATAAAGTGATGAAAGGCACCATCAGATTGGTCAAATGATTATTTCAACGTAGGGCCTGTTCAAATCTTAGTGAAGCAGGCCTATGTTAAGATCTAAATTAAATTTTTTGTGAAACGTAATATTTCATTTCAAAATTAAATTCATTTTCAGAAATTCTTTTGAAACCAAGACGTTCATAAAAATGTTGAGCTCTATAATTAATTTTAAAAACCTGAAGTCTAATCGTTTTCATTTCCAAAATCGCTTTCTCAATAATATTTCCCATGATTTCTTTTCCAATACCTAAATTTTGAAAGTGTTGGTCGATCAGTAAATTTTCTAAATAAATTTCATTATCGCTATGATTTACAACTATAAAGCCAACTATTTGATCTTCAAATTGGATTAATTTGGTTTTTGAAACCTTAAACTTTTTTTGGTGTATCTTTTGCTGATGTAGGTCATCCCAACCCCACAGTTTTTTGATATATGGTTTTATGGAGTTGCAGACAATCTGATAGGTTATTCCAATATCAGATGTTTTGGATGCGATCAAATTAATGGATGTTTTCAAGGGTTTTAAAATGTGATAAAAAACGACAAATACAATTTAACTAAATTGGTAGAAATAAAAAAATCCCACAACTTGCGGGATTTGTTATCTATTACATGTTTTTTATTTTTTTGCGACTTCAACACGGTATTGATTAAGGACAATGTCTTTTCGTGCCACAAGCATTTTTCCTTCTTTTATTGGAGTTAAAATTCTATCGACACCTCTTTTTGCAAGCCTTTTACGGCACGATTTTGTAAGACGATGATCGTTGTCAAAAATAAAATTATTAGAATTATACTCAACCTGATTAGGTTCTTTGATGGTCAAATGAATGGCTTTTAAATCTCTGCTCAATCTATAGGCTCCAGGAACAAAAGTATAAAAGGTATATTGACCATCGGCATTAGTTTTCACCCAGGCTCTGTGCTCTACAAAGCGCTTTTTTTCATGCTTGTTCAATTTAAAATTGCCATCTTCATCAGTTTGCTCGATATAAAGAATAACATCTTTTGCCGGTGTTATTTTATCGCTTAAATAGACGGTTCCAGTAATTTTTAAAGGCATTTTCTTCGATGCGAAATCCATTATGGAATCGGTGTTGGTCAACGGATGTGAGTAATCATAAATAGCGTGTCGTTTTTTATAATTCTCTGGCAGTTCTTGAATAGTTTCTTGAGCCTTAAGCGTTAAGAAATTTCCTATAAAAATCGAAATAGAGCAAAAGTAAATTAGTTTTTTCATTGGGACATAAATTAGTAATCATTTCAAAATTAAATATTTACTATGCCCAAGAAAAAAAAAGGCTATGAATGCTTAAATTAAACGTTTAAATGTCAGTCTATTATATGAACGTCAAAATTTTTCGACAAACGGAATAGTTGTTTAAGAGAATTTAATGGTTTCCAGATCCACATTTCCTCCGGAAAGAATAATTCCAACTTTTTTATTCTTAAAATACTCCTTTTCCTTTAATACGACCGCAAAGGCTACCGCGCTTGATGGCTCTACGACAATTTTAAGGCGTTCCCATAGAAGTTTCATAGCCTTAAGAATTTCGTGCTCTTCCACACAGACAATATGATCAACATATTTTTGAAGAATTGGAAAATTAATATCGCCGAGTTGGGTTCGTAATCCGTCGGCAACCGTATTAGCTGATATGTTCGTTTCAATGTGGCCACTTTTCATGGATCTGAAAGCATCATCTGCGGCTTTAGGTTCACCGCCAAGAACCACACAATGATTTCCGAAATAATGCGCGGCCAAAGCTGTACCTGCCAACAATCCGCCGCCACCAACAGGACTCAATAAAAAATTTAAATCGGGTAGCGATTGTAAAAGCTCCATCGCTGCGGTAGCATTTCCTAAAATTACATTCAGATCGTTTGAAGGATGGATAAACGTTGCGCCTTTATTATCAACAATATCTTGTGAAGCTTGTTCGCGCGCTTTAATATTAGGTTCGCATTCCGTAACAAGACCGCCATAGTTTAAAACCGCTTCCTTTTTGACCAGAGGTGCATTATTTGGCATAACAATATAGGCCTTAACATCCAAATTTCTAGCTGCTAACGATATGGCTTGTGCAAAATTTCCTGATGAATGTGTTACCACTCCCCGCTCCTGCTCTTCTTTGGTAAGATTGATAATGGCATTGGTAGCACCGCGCATTTTAAAAGCACCCATTTTCTGAAAGTTTTCGCATTTAAAAAACAGCTTCGCACCAGCCATTTCATCCAATAACTGAGATGTTAAAACAGGAGTGTTGTGTATAAAAGGAGAAATGCGTTGTTGAACTTCTAAAAGTGATTGTTTGTCCATATCAAATCAAAAACCTAAAGATATTTAAATTCTATTTACGGAACCTCGCAAAAAGAACTAATTTCCTTTTGGTATTGATAAAGTAAACTCCGGTTAATAAAATGACGGCAGCCACAATGGATTGAGTGGTAATTTGCTCATTTAAAAAATACCAGCCTAAAAGCATGGCAATAATAGGATTGACATAGGTAGAAGTTGCCACTTTATCCGGAGAAACTTTTTTAAGTAGGAAATTAAATGATGTAAAGGCCACTACACTTCCAAAAACAACTAACAACAACATGGACCATTGTACTTTTTCACTCCAAACGTGAGGAAGACTCCAAGTTTCGCCCAAAAAAAAGCTTGCTATCAACATCATTAACCCACCTATAATCATTTGATACCCTGTATTTACAAAGTAATTTCGAGGCAAATCGGCTTTACCTACAAAAAGACTTCCTGAAGCCCAACTTATCATACAAAAGAAAATCATGATCATCCCTGCAATCGATCCTTCTTGACTGACTATTTGATTTTGGCTGACCAATAAAAAAATACCTATGATGCCTAAAATCACTCCTAACATGGACATCATTTTTATTTTTTTACCTTGAAAAACACGCATCAAAATTAAGACTACCAATGGTTGTGCAGAAATTTCTAAAGCTGCAAATCCACTATCCACATATTTCAATGCCCAAACTACAACGCCGTTGCCAATGGTTAAAAACAAGAATCCGGCAATGGTTGTATTGACTAATTGCCGTTTGGTGATGGCCAAGGATTTTCCCATCAACTTGACTATGATGAAAATAAGAATTCCGGCAGTTATGAAACGGTTAGAAGCAAGAAAAAACGGCGGCAATTCAGATACTGCAATTTTATTCAGCAAATAGGTAGATCCCCAAATGACATAAATAGAAAAAAAGGCAAGCAGAATAAAAACTGTATTTTTTGAAATGTTCATAGCTGATGTTACTGAAATAGTGTCAGGGCAAATGGAATTGGCAAAAATAAGAAAAGAGGCACTCAAAACGCCTCTTTTAATCTTACTATTTTATATGTTATCTAATCTTTTAAAGTAGCCATATCAATCACAAATCGGTATTTTACATCCGATATGATGACTCTTTCATAAGCGTCATTAATAGTGCTCATATCGATCAGTTCAATATCAGAAACAATATTATGTTTGCCACAAAAATCCAGCATTTCCTGAGTTTCTTTAATACCGCCTATTAACGAACCTGCTATTCGTTTTCGACCACCTATCAAACCACCTCCATGAAATGGCTTGAGGGGTTCAATGGCGCCCACAAGCACCATCGTGGCATCGCGTTTTAATAACGCAATATACGGATCCATTTCATGTCCTACCGGAATGGTATTTAATATAAAATCAAAGCTATTTTTATGCTTTCGCATTTCATCCATATTTTTTGAAATTAAAACTTCGTGCGCACCAAGAGCTTTTGCATCTTTAGATTTGTCTGGTGAAGTTGTAATCATAACCACATGTGCACCAAGGGCATTTGCGAATTTCACCCCCATGTGCCCAAGACCACCCAAACCGATAACACCTACTTTGTCCCCTTTTTTAACATTCCAATGGCGCAATGGCGACCAAGTCGTGATGCCTGCACATAATAAAGGTGCAGTAGCCTTGGGATCAATCGTATCAGGAATACTTAAAACAAACTCTTTGTTCACAACAATTGATGTTGAATAGCCACCCAAAGTATGGCCACCCAAATGTTTATCCTTGCTATTATAAGTGCCTGTCATTCCATTTTCGCAATATTGTTCCAAACCCTCTTCACAGGATGCACAATGCTGGCAAGAATCGACCATGCAACCAACACCTACCAAATCGCCTTGTCTAAATTTGGTTACATTTTTACCGACTTCTACCACTTTACCTACAATTTCGTGCCCAGGTACCACAGGATATTTTGAACCTTTCCAATCGTTTCTAACGGTATGAATATCACTATGGCAAACACCACAGTACATAATGTCAATTTTCACATCATCGTCGCCACAGTTTCTACGTTCAATCGACATCGGTTTTAAATCTGCTTTGGCATCTGCAGCGCCATACGCTTTTATAATTGTTTTCATTTTTTTATGTTTTTATGTATGATGAAGTAAGCCAAGGTATAATTAAACAATCGAATTTGTATTATTCTTCTTGGCGTTCTTGATAATAAAAAGATACTATTTTCAACGGATCACAAATTTAATCATTCTAATTTTTATAGAGTCAAAATACTATTCCATTTGTTTGTTTTATTTATGATCCTCAAAAAAACGTCAAACAATTTTGATTTAAAACTTCTATACTTAAAACAAAAATTACCGGAAATTTAGGATCGTATCATTTTTTATTAAAAAAAATAAAACCGCCAACTAATGCAAAATCGTTTTTCAAAACCACAGTCTGAGGATTTGAATATGAGTGAAATATGTTAAAAAAATATTAATATCTCTATATTAATAAACCTACTTTTTATTTTATTTTAAGGGTTATGAATGAAAAAAAATAAAATCAGAAATAGTCTATTTGCTAATTATGCTCGTAGATACCTTAAACCTTTAATTTATTATTATGAAAAAAATTTCGATTTTACTTATTACAGCCGTATTGTTTTCTTCATGTGTTTCAAAGAAAAAATATGTTGCTTTAGAGCTTGAAAACGGCCAAATTAAAAGTGAACTCACCAAAACGAGAGTTGAAAAAGAAGATCTTGAAAATAAATTTTCTGCTATTCAGGCTAGAGTTGACAACTATAATAACAAAATTAAATCACTTACCGAACAAAATGATGCCATGCTTGTCAACGTTGACAATGTTGCGGTAATCTCTAACGACACCAAAAAAGCAATGCGCAAAACATTGCAAAATATTGATCCCTCAAAACTTGCTGGTGCAAAAACTCTAAAAGATTCGATGAATTTGGCATTGTCATACAATTTGAACAAATCTTTGGAAAAAGATCAAGTTAATGAAAGTGACGATATTACAATTGACATCAATGAAACGGTGGTTATGATTTCAATTTCTGACAAAATGCTTTTTAATACAGCTAGTTATAAAGTAAGTAACAAAGCGAATGATATTTTACAAAAATTGGCCAACGTTATCAATTCTGAACCAAGCATTGAAGTTATGGTAGAAGGCCACACGGATTCAAGAAGCATTAGTACGAGTAAAATTGCCGATAACTGGGATTTAAGCGTATTGCGTGCTACCTCTGTAGTAAGAAAATTACAAAAAGATTATGGCGTTGCTCCTGAAAAACTGATTGCTTCAGGTAGAAGTTCATATAAGCCGCTTGCCGAAAACGATTCTAACGAAAACAGAGCAAAAAACAGAAGAACACGTATTGTTATTCTTCCAAACCTGGATAAATTCTTTGCTCTAATGGGCAGTAATGAGTAATATATTGATATTTTAATCCATTGTAAAAAAGCTGTTATTATTAACAGCTTTTTTTATTCCAAATGTATTTTGCATTTGAAAAAAAACTAATTTCGTGTTATAATTCTTATCATTGGTAGGCTTTGAAAAAGCATGAATACGCACCTAAAAACTTCTTGTTTATTTCCCGTTGGGGAGAAATTTTGGATATCGCTTATGCAATTCAAAATGAAGGCAATAATGTTAAACTATATATTGAAGACAAAACATCGCGAGAGATCGGCAATGGGTTTGTAAAAAAAGTTAAAGACTGGAAAAAACAAATTGATTGGGCGGATATCCTTATATTTGATTACACCGGTTTTGGTAAGGAATGTGAAGAACTAAGAGCCGCCGGCAAGATTGTTTTTGGTGGAAGTACCTATACCGATCTTTTAGAATTGGATCGAAATTTTGGCCAAAACGAGCTCAAAAAA
Organism: Gelidibacter sp.; assembly: GCF_035577925.1. Taxonomy (GTDB): domain Bacteria; phylum Bacteroidota; class Bacteroidia; order Flavobacteriales; family Flavobacteriaceae; genus Gelidibacter. The sequence goes on from NZ_DATJCY010000215.1 coordinate 10,893, forward strand.
CACAAAATAAAAACATTGCCTTTTAAAGAATTTTTAAGCTTTCAGGATGCCATTGCTTATGTTGAAAAAAATCCTGATGCTTATGTCATAAAACCATCCGGAGAAACCCAAGAGTTAAAACAACTATTATTTGTTGGAAGTGATGATGAAGGCCACGATGTCATTCGTGTTCTAAAAGCCTACGACAAATCTTGGGGAGATGATTTCGGGAATTTTCAACTGCAAAAAAAAGTAAAAGGTGTGGAAATTTCAGTGTCGGCATTTTTTAACGGCACCGAATTTTTACGTCCCATAAATATTACTTTTGAACATAAAAAATTATTCCCTAAAGAACTCGGTGTTTCTACTGGCGAAATGGGATCGAGTATGTTCTGGGCTAACCGCTCACCAATTTTTGATGCCACTTTGAAAAAATTTGAACCAACTTTACTTAAAAATAATTTTGTTGGACATATTGATATCAACTGTATTGTAAACGGCAACGGGATTTACCCATTAGAGTTTACCTCCCGATTTGGTTATCCACAGGTTTTTATTCAACGAGCGGGTATCACTGAGCCAATGGGCGACATGTTTTATAAAATTGCAAGTGGCCAATCTTTTGTAATCAATACAAAAAAAGGATTCCAAGTGGGTGCTTTTATAGTGGTTCCGCCTTTTCCTTATGACGACAAAAAAACCTTTGAACTTTTCTCAAAAGATGCTGTTGTGGTTTTCAAAAAGGACAAGAAAGAAGGCATCCATCCCATGCATCTCAAAAAAATTAATGATGAATGGTTAATAACCGGCAATGTTGGTATTGCACTTTTAGTGACCGGCACTGGAATTACCATGAAAGATGCCCAAAAAATGATGAACAATAGAATTCACAGTGTCATTGTCAATAACGGCTACTACCGAACAGATATTGGTGACCGATGGCTTGAGGATTCAGACCGATTATGGTCGTGGGGATTATTATAACAAGTTATGGAGAATTTCATTTTTAAAGAATTAAAAAACAATCCTCAGTGTTTTTTTGACATTCTTCCAGAAGATTGGCAAGACGAAATTGCTCCTTTTTGGGAAGATTATAAAAATGATGCTAATATATATATTATCGAAGATCAAAACGACATCATTGGCGGCGGCATTGCTTTTCACAAATCACCACCCCATTTTGAGTATTTTGAAACTGAAGCTAAGACTTTCTTCAATAATGGCTATTTATATCTTGGTTTTATTTGGATTCAAGAAAATCATCGGCATAAAAATCTAGGAAGTTTTTGGTTAAATCAATTAAAAGCACAAAACAGCCAACATTCATTTTTTTTACTTACGGAAGAAGAACACCTCAAACATTTTTACATTAAAAACGGATTTCAATACATAAAATCGGTTCAAAATCAAGATATAACGGAATGGTTGTTTGTTAGTAAAACTTAGAGCTTATCAACAAAACTATACTCCTAAAATTATTGTTAAAAACTCGTTAATATGAGATATCATGGGTATTTTTGCATAAAAAATTTAAGACTCCATGACAAATCTTATTAAAAGCTTTAAAATTACTGCCGTTTTAGAGGGCATTTCTTACTTGGTGCTATTCGCTAATATGCTATTGATCAAACCATTTTATATCGATCTATATAAAACCTTATTGTATCCAATTGGCATGACACATGGTTTGCTATTTATTGCCTATGTGCTATTAGCCCTTTTGGTGGGATCTAAATTAAAATGGTCCTTTAAAACTTTAGGTATTGTTTTGTTAGCGTCATTGCTCCCATTTGCTACATTTTATATTGAAAAGCGTTATTTAAATACCGCAGCATAATGTCTCAATACGACCACTATTTTTCGAATTACTTTATAGAGGTTGGTGTTTCCCAACCTTGGGCAGTGTTCTTAAATATGTTGGTCCTAATGTTCATCCTGTCTGCCATAATTTTTATCACCGATAAGATTGCGGTCAAAATACTGAAACACATTTTCAGCACATTTGCTTCCAAGACATTAACGAAGTTAGACGACTATTTGGTCGTACATAAAACACCAGATAATATTGCACATTTGGTGCCATTAGTAATAACCATTAAGCTCTATTCATTTGTTTTTGGTGATTATCCACAATTAAAAGTATTTGTGCTTTTGATCATCAAACTTTATGCAATTCTTTTGATCATCTTTATTGTCAGAAGTGTGCTGAGAAGTCTCGAATCGCATTTTAAAACTTTACCACGATTAAAAGACAAACCAATAGATAGCTATATCCAAATAGCCATGCTTTTTATTTGGATAATTGGTGTGGCCTCAAGTTTAGCGGTGTTAATCGATTTATCGCTAATCGATTTTTTTACAACTTTAGGTGCTGCTTCGGCTGTTCTTTTATTAATTTTTAAGGATACTATTTTAGGATTTGTAGCGAGTATTCAAGTGGCTATTAATGATACTTTAAGAATTGGCGATTGGATTACCATGGATAAATATGGTGCGGATGGCAATGTTATTGAAATCAACCTTTCTACCATTCAAGTGCAAAATTTTGATAAAACAATTACCACCATTCCCACGTATGCCGTCATTTCGGAATCGTTTAAAAATTGGCGCGGCATGCAGGCTTCGGGCGGACGTCGAATTAAAAGATCTATTTTGATCAAATCAAAAAGTATTCATTACCTAACCGATAGTGAAATTGAAAACTTAAAAAAAATACAGCTTATCACCAATTACTTAGAAAACAAGCAGATTGAACTTAAAGCTTATAATACTGCTCACAATATTGATAAAACGGTTTTAATCAACGGGCGTAACCTTACCAATCTTGGCGTCTTTAGAAAATATGTGCAAACCTATATTGAACAGCATTCAGCCATCAATAAAGACATGCATATTATGGTGCGACAATTGGCACCATCACCTCACGGTATTCCATTAGAAATTTATGCTTTTAGTAGTGATAAGCGTTGGGTGAATTACGAGTATATCATGTCCGATATTTTCGATCATATTTTATCGGCCATTGGTTATTTCGATTTGAAACTTTTTGAAATGTCACCCACCGATCTTAACATTACAAATAATGATCAAAAATAAAACAGCCTTAACATTTGATATGATAAGGCTGTTTGATTAATTTTAAAAAGTCATTCTCTAATTTCCTACACTTTGTTGGGCTTCTTTTTTCATCTTCTCATTGGCAACAATGGCCAACTCAACACGTCTATTTTTAGCACGTCCTTCAACCGTCGAGTTATCATATTTTGGTTGGTTTGGACCATACCAATTGGTTGTAAAACGACCTGATGAAATTCCTTTTCCTGATAAAAAAGAAGTTACAGATTGAGCCCGTTGTTTAGAAAGCGTCATGTTAAAATCGGCTGGCCCTGTACTGTCGGTGTGGCCTTCCACCAAAATGTTGGTGTCTGGATATTCCTTAAAAATATCAGCTAATTTTGCCAATGTTTCTGCTGATTTGGCATTGATATTATATTTGTTGGTATCAAAATAAACACCGCTACTTTCATCAAAAACAACGTTTATACCTTCTGCAACACGCTCCACTTGTGCGCCTGGAATCTCTTCTTCAATACGCTCTGCCTGTCTATCCATACGATCGCCAATATAATTGCCAGCAACACCGCCTACAACTGCACCAATAATTGCACCCAATGCCGAGTTGTTTTTGCTACCTACATTATTGCCAATAACGCCACCTATAACGGCACCGCCGCCAGCTCCAATAACCGTTCCTTTTTGTTTATTATTTGCATTTCGTGTGGCATCACATGCTACTATAGTACTCACCATCACCAATAAAATTAGTGTTCTAAATATTTTTTTCATAGTTTTTATATTTATATTATAAAGTTGTTCTTGTAAAATTCATATTAATATTAAAAGGTTTGCCTTCAAATTGAATAGTTTGGGTAATTTGCATATGGTTGTCATCCAAATATTTCAAATTCATACGGTACCCAGTATTTTTTTCAATATCTTTTTTCTTATCGTCGGTAAACTTTAGTGTAAAATCAAAAACACCTGAGTCTTTACCTATTTCGTTAGCCGCCCATCTAAAGTTTCGCACACCGGTTGAGCAGTCAGAATCTAAGATATTGTAAGTACCTGTGCTGTTATTGGACCTAAAAAACCATTGGCTGTTTTCAAAACAAGTAGCTGTTACATCATTGAGTAAATGTGTATTAAACACTCCTTTTTCATCATAAGTTACGGAGTTAAGTTGCCAATTGCCGTCAACCGTCTTTCTTGCTGATTTTTCAACTTTAGACAGTGAACACGACACAAATAATGTTGCGACAAGCAGTGTAATTCCTAATTTTTTCATCAAAATAATTGTTAAATGGGTTATATTTAATATACGATTTTTATTGCAAAATTGTTGTTAAAGCTTTCCCAAAGAACACATCTTCTATCAAATAAAACCTTTAAAAAATTAGTGGAGTATGAGCGATGAGCAACGTTTTCAAAACTTGACTTTAAAGGTGTGCTCCTCACCCAAAATAACCTTATGATCGAAGTTTTTAAAAATTATATCACAAAGCTTAAAAATATGTTTAATGGTTTATCTTTGCCGAAACAATTGAATTATTTAGAAAAAATTTTACTAAAGGATATATTATACTGAAACTCAATTAAAGAAATGATTATCAGTTATTTTAAGGTTGATTAGTAGGCTATTTAAAGTTGAAATTCATCGGTATTAAACACGTGTATGATGACTTTGGTAAAAGAACGTTGTGTTAGTCATATCCAACTATTTGAGCCACAAATGGCAAAGGTTTTATGAAGATAAAAAATGATATTTTGCAAGCTTGTTATGAATATGCCAACAAGCGGATTGCCAATTACAAAAATGAAATAGAAACCATTAAAGAATCTATAGAAAGTAATGACAAGAATAGTGATGACGATGATGATTCGGGAAATGGAAAGCTTTTTAATGATCTCGAAAAAAATTCCCAACACCTATTGGAAGCTCAAAAAATGTTGGATAGTTTAAAGGTCATTAATCCAAAAATGATTTCTGAAACAGTAGTTTTGGGGAGTTTGGTAAAAACAACAACCAATAACTTTTTTATTTCCATAAGTGCCGGAAAAATTGCAGTTGAAAACATGGATGTTTTTGCAATTTCTTTAGGATCACCAATAGGAATGCTCTTAAAAAACAAATCAAAAGGTGATGTCATAGAATTTAACGGTAACACCTTCACTATTAAGGAAGTCATATAAGTGGTTCTCCGTTAATATCGGTGGTTAACACACTGCTCATATAATCAAAAAACGGCCTGCAAGCTTTAAAAGACCTGTTCACTTCATCCAAAAAGTTTGAAGAAATCACTTGTTGGTCGGTAAATGATTTCGTGAAAATATATTGTTTTTTGCGAATCAAATCCATTGCTTTGTGTTCTTTGTCAAAACCTCTTGGCGCTGTTTTTAATTCTTCGCCAGTAAAATCGCCCCAAATAGCCTTAAAATCCTTAGCGTTGATAATAGAGCGGATTTCCTCATCGTCCATTTCAAGTTCTTTTCGTATCCGCATGAGATCTTCTTTGGAAGGTTCCCAAAAGCCAACGGCAATAAATGACTCATTATTAGGCTGGATATGCAAATAATATCCACCTCTCAATTCGGGCTTTTTTCGTCTAAACGATCCGCTGAAATGTGTTTTGTAAGGTGCCTTATTTTTTGAAAACCGAACATCCCTATAAATCCTGAACATCTTTACTTTATCTACATCGTCATGTGTTTTTAAAGCTTCAAATAAGGTATTGAGATTTTGTTGGGCGTCGGATTCTAATTTTTTGTACTCAACTTTATGTTCATTGAACCATTCTCTTTGGTTATTTTCTTTAATCTCTTTTAGAAAATTCAATAAATCCTTTGAGAATGCTTTATTTATGGTCATTTTTTAGGTTTTTCATAAGCTTTTAAAGGTACAAAAAAGATAGATACCGTATATTAAAGCCATTTTCTTCTTCTAAAATAAATAAGCATCAGCAAAAATATAACGACCATCACAGCCCAAAGAATAAAATAACCATATTTATAATGTAACTCTGGCATATAATCAAAATTCATCCCATAAATTCCTGCAATAAAAGTTAGAGGGATAAATACCGTGGCAATGATGGTCAAGACTTTCATGATTTCGTTCATTTTATTGCTTATAATGCTCATGTACATATCCAATAAACTCCAAATCATTTCCCGATACATTTCAATATTTTCATTGATCTGAACAATATGATCGTATAAGTCTCTTAAAAAATTATAAGTTTTTTCATCAATAATTGGATGTTCAATTTTGTCCAAATGATTGATGATCTCCCTTAAAGGAAATACTGTACGCCGTATTTTCAAAACTTCGCGTTTTAACTCTTGAATTTTTGATGCGATTTCGTTACTATCAGATCCATCTTCAAAAACGCGATCTTCTACATCTTCAATCTTATCTCCAAAGGCCTCAATTACTGTAATATAATGATCCACAACGGCATCAATAATAGTGTACATCAAATAATCGGAACCTAAACTTCGCACACGGCCTTTATCTGAAGAAATCCGTTCTCTCAAATCATTAAAAACATCACCTTCCGCTTCCTGAAAAGTAAAAACATAATCATCGCCAACAACAATACTCACTTGTTCAAAAACCAGTTCCTCATCATTTTTAATGTAAAGCATTTTTAAAACAATAAATAAATACGTTTCAAACTCATCCATTTTAGGACGGTGGTTGGTATTGGCAATGTCCTCTAAAGTCAGCGGATGCAAACCATAATGCGTGCCCAGTTTTTCAATAATAGATGTGTTGTTGAGTCCGTTGACATTAATCCATGTAACTTGGTTATTGCCTTTAAAATGAAAAGCCTCCTCAACATTTTGGGTTTCAATTTTATGATAGGATTCTTTACTGTAATTAATAATGTCGATGGCCGTAACGACCGATTGTTTTTTACCTCTATAAAATAAGGTTCCAGGTGGACGATTAACCGTTTTGTAGGATTTTCTTTTCTTTTTAGGCTTCATTTGTTGAGGATTATAATCAAGATTGGTTTAAATTTAAAAAAACTTTTCGGTATAAGTTCGGTTAATTTATCAATATCAAAGGATGATCACTTTGTAAGTCCGTTTTTTAAAAATCAGCTTTAATTTGAAAAGTACCATTAAGGTTTGCTTTTTGATATTATTTTGTTTAATATGCGTGTTAAATCTTTCAAAAACATTTAAATAGTATGGGAAGACCACCTACAAGACCGATCAAATTTAGAGACGGCTTTTACATTGAGATTAGAAACAAAGGAAAAACTACCGGAATCAAAATTCATAGAGATACCAAAGAACACATGATGCGCACCATTAAAGAATACGAATTGACCAAGGAAGTCATAATTTTGGGCGAATCAAAAAACGGGAAATGGGTTAACAAAACGCCCATTCTTCATGTTGTAGAAGAAGAGTAAACTTTACTACAACATTTTTCACTAAGAACTAAACCAACCTTAATCATATAAAAACCCATAAATTACTGTTTTTTAAATCATTAAAATCAATAATTATTGGGTTTTTCCTTTATAAACTATTTGAGTTTTTTTAAATAAATAGATTCAAAAATCGAAAACTACTTATGTCCAAACTCCACTTTATTTAATATCAATCCCGAGGCGGGTGCAATATATTCCATAACTTCTGTACTTTCCACTTCAAGACTTTTTGAAATATAATCTAAGGTGATTTCGTTATTACCTAGCCGCACCAAAGTTCCCATCATCATCCTAATTTGGTTATGGCCAAAACCTTCTCCCCTTACTTTGAACACATATGATGTATCAGGAAAAAAACTAGCACTGAACATTTTATTAT